>NZ_JBBCPK010000175.1:0-4765 GCF_037150775.1 Leclercia sp. M50 | reverse complement strand
CGCGTTTCCATGCGGGCGATGTTGAGGGCTCGCCTCGGGCGCAGGATGGCGTGACCGAACTGCGCACGAATCTGTATAAAGTGGCCTTCTCTCCGGCGGCGGTAAAAAAAGCGCTGCAGGTGATGGGCGAAGAGGTGGGTGAAAGCCGCTACGCGGTGGCTTTCGATGCGCAACAGACTGAACAGATCCGCCAGATAGTGACGAAGTCACTGCAGTAACCGGCGTTTGATTTCGTCCATAAGAATACCGGGCACCGGGTGTGCCTAGGTTTCCTACGCCCTGAAGAGAGGCAAAGATGAACAATTTTACCGCTGAAGATACTCTGATCATCGTAGGCATCGTGATTGTCTACATCCTGTTTACCACCTGGCTGACCTTCCGGTTGCGCAGTAAAAACACCGGTGATTTTATGGAAGGCTCCCGGGCGATGCCGGCCTTTATCGTCGGGATCCTGCTGATGTCTGAATATATCGGTGCCAAGTCCACCATCGGGACCGCCCAGGCGGCGTTCGAGGATGGTTTTGCCGCCTCCTGGTCAGTGATTGGCGCAGCCATCGGCTTCCCGCTGTTCGGCCTGCTGCTGGTGAAGCGCATCTATAACACCGGCAAAATCACCATCTCCGGGGCGATTGCCGAGAAGTACGGCACCAGCACCAAAAACATCATCTCCATCATCATGATCTACGCCCTGCTGCTGGTAAACGTCGGCAACTATGTCTCCGGCGCGGCGGCGATCTCTACCGTGCTGAAGGTCAACCTGCCGGTAGCAGCCTTTATTACCGCGGTTGTCAGTACCTTCTACTTCGCCTTTGGCGGCATGAAGGGGGTGGCGTGGGTGACGCTGCTGCACAGCGCCCTGAAATATTTCGGCATCCTGATCATCATGGGCTTCGCGCTCTCTAAAACCGGCGGCTTTACGCCAATGATTGAGCAGATGCCGAGCTACTACTGGACCTGGGACGGCAACATCGGCGCCAGCACCATCTTTGCCTGGCTGATCGGCACCATCGGCTCCATCTTCTGTACCCAGTTTGTTATCCAGGCGATTTCATCCACTAAAGATGTGAAGTCGGCCAAACGCTCCACCTGGGTCGCCTTCTTCTTCTGCCTGCCGATTGCCCTGGCGATTGCGGTGATTGGCGTGGCGGCGAAGTATCTGCACCCGGAGATCGACAGCCTCTACGCCATGCCGATCTTCCTGCAGGACATGAATCCGTGGCTGGCCGGTCTGGTGACAACGTCACTTGTGGCTTCGATTTTCGTCAGCGTAAGTACCGTGGCGCTGGCTATCGCTTCGCTGGTGGTGAAAGATTTCTATGTACCCTACCGCAACCCGACCCCGGAGCAGGAGTTTAAAGCGACCCGCTGGCTGTCGCTGCTGATTGGCTTCCTGCCGCTGATCTTCGTCCTGCTGGTACCGGAAGTGCTGAAGCTGTCGTTCTTCACCCGCGCCATTCGTCTGTCGATTTCGGTGGTGGCGGTGATCGCCTTCTACGCCCCGTTCTTCAAAAGCACCCGCGGTGCCAACGCTGGCCTGATTGGTGCCTGTGTGATGACCTCGCTGTGGTATCTGCTGGGCGACCCGTTTGGTATTAACAATATGTACATCGCGCTGATCACCCCGGCGGTGATTATGGTTCTCGACCGCATCATCCCGAATAAAGCGGATCGCAAAGCGCATGCCCCTGTTCAACATAATGGAGTTTGATATGTCTGTAACCGTAACCCGTGACGGGATTGTTCGCCCGCAGCCAGAGGATGCCCGCGTGGAAACGGCAATGCTGCCCTCTTCCTGCCCGCAGAACCACGCAGCCAATCTGCTGCCGCTGCCGGATGGCACCCTGATGTGCGTCTGGTTCGGCGGCACCCAGGAAGGGATCGCTGATATTTCGGTGTGGGGGTCGCGCCTGGCCCCCGGCAGCAATCAGTGGAGCGCGGCGGTGAAGCTCTCCGACGACGCCAGCCGCTCAGAGCAGAACCCGGTCCTCTTCCTCGCCCCGGACAACGTGCTGTGGCTGCTGTGGACCGCGCAGATCTCCGGCAACCAGGATACCGCCATCGTGCGCTACCGCAAGTCTGAGGATCTGGGCCAGAGTTGGGGGGAGATCGCCACCCTGCTCGATAAGCCCGGCACCTTTATTCGCCAGCCGATCGTCGTGCTGGATAACGGCAACTGGCTGCTGCCGGTCTTTTACTGCCGCACCCGTCCGGGTGAGAAATGGGTGGGTAATGACGACATCAGCGCGGTGAAAGTCTCTGAAGATCAGGGGATAAGCTGGCGCGATGTCGAGGTGCCGGAGAGCCTGGGCTGCGTGCACATGAACATTACGGCGCTGAAAAACGGCAATCTGGTGGCGCTCTACCGCAGCCGCTGGGCGGATAATATCTACATCAGCCAGTCGCTGGACAACGGCGAAAGCTGGTCGGTGCCGGAGCCGACTGAGCTGCCGAACAACAACTCGTCGATTCAGGTCACCACCCTTGCCAGCGGCGAGCTGGCGCTGGTGTTTAACCACATGAGCGCGGCGGGAGCCCTGGAGCGCCGCGCCTCGCTGTATGACGAGATCGACGACGGCGACGGGCGTAAAGAGCCGGAAGTGACCGATGGCCGCGCCGCGTTCTGGGGTGCACCGCGCGCGCCGATGACGGTGGCAATCTCCAACGATGGCGGGAAAAGCTGGCCCTGGCAGCGCAATCTCGATGAAGGCGACGGCTACTGTATGACCAACAACTCGCTGGAGAAGCTCAACCGTGAGTTCTCTTATCCGAGCATCAAGCAGAGCTCCGACGGCACGCTGCATATCGCCTACACCTGGTTCCGTCAGGCGATCAAATATGTGCGCATATCGCCGGAATGGGTGAAGGAGTCGCAACAGTGATTATCGGTCACCTTAACGCCCTGCCGCTGGCAGGGCTGCCCTGCGCTCTCAGTGAGATCCTCCGTCGCCCGGACTGTACCCTGGCGGCGCTGAACGTCCGGGATGACGGACGCTGGCAGCCGGAAGGCTGTGCGTGGTTCTGCCATATCGGCCCGGCGCAGACCCAGCCGCAGGCCGAGCGCCATACTGAATATTACCATCAGTGGGCCGATATTCAGGTGGTGCTGGCGGGTGAAGAGATCATTCACGCCGGCATGCAGTCGCTGGCCCAGGCGGACGATGAAGAACGCAAGCCGGATCTCTTTATCGCTTCCGGCGCGGTGCATCCGGTGAGTATCACCCTGCGCGCCGGCGATTTTGCGGTGTTTCTGCCCGGGGAACCCCATCAGGCGCTGTGTGCCGTGGATGAACCCATGACCGTGCGTAAGGCGGTGTTTAAAGTGCCGCGCGCGCTGCTGGAGGGGTGATATGCGTTCAGCCATCGTCACGGGGGCTAGCTCCGGCATCGGCGAAGCGATCGTTAACCGCCTGCTGGCCGAGGGCTGGCAGGTAATGGGGATCAGTCGTCGCGGTGTGGACAACCCCCATCCGCACTTCACCAGCCTGAGCATTGATTTAAGTGACACTGTCACATTTACCGCCGCGCTCAACGCCCTTCCGGTGCCACAGGCGATTGTTCATGCCGCAGGGATGATGGCTGCCGCCCCGCTCGGTGAGCTGGATCCGGCAGTCAGCGCCCGCCTGTGGGGGCTGCATATTCACGCCGCCGAGATCCTGTTCAACCACTTTGCCCCACGGATGAGCGCCGGTGGGCGGCTGGTGGCTATCGGCAGCCGTACCTCACGCGGCGCCGCGGGCCGGTCGCAGTATGTCGCCACCAAAGCGGCGCTGGTAGGCATGGTGCGCAGCTGGGCGGCAGAGCTGGCGCCGCGGGGGATCACCGCCAACGTGGTCGCGCCGGGGGCAACCCAGACGCCGATGCTGAGCGCGCCAGGTCGGGAAGCATCGCCGCCAAAAGTGCCGCCGATGGGGAGGCTGATCGCCCCGGAAGAGGTAGCGGCAATGGTGAGCTATCTGCTGAGCGCAGAGGCTGCGCCCGTCACCGGGCAGGAGCTGGTGCTGTGCGGGGGGGCGTCGCTGGCGTGATTGGTGCGGCCTGTTTGCCGGGTGGCGGCTACGCCTTACCCGGCCTACGGCGAGTGCGGCATGGAATTTGCCGGGTGGCGGCTACGCCTTACCCGGCCTACGGCGAGTGCGGCATGGAATTTGCCGGGTGGCGGCTGCGCCTTACCCGGCCTACGGCGAGTGCGGCATGGAATTTGCCGGGTGGCGGCTGCGCCTTACCCGGCCTGCGGGGTTTTGTAGGCCCGTGCAAGCGCAGCGCCGCCGGGCTTATGATGCTAACGCAGGAACACGGTGCCCTTCAGATAGAGCGCCGCCTGGCCACCAATTAATACCCGGTCGCCCTTCAGCTCGCAGCGCAGATCGCCCCCGCGGGCGGAGACCTGGCGAGCCTGCATCGCGGTTTTCCCCAGCTTCTCGCTCCAGTAAGGGATCAACATGCTGTGGGCGGAGCCAGTAACCGGATCTTCCGCCACCCCTTCGCCCGGGCAGAAGAAGCGGCTGACAAAGTCATACTCATCTCCCGGGGCGGTGACGCAGACCATCTTACCCAGCGGCATCATGCCGTCGATATCCGGGGTTAGGGCCTCAACCTGCTGCTGGTTTTCCAGCACTACCATATAATCGCGCCCTGCCCGCACCTCTTTCGCCTCACGGATACCCAGGGTGCTGAACAGCCGTTCGGGAGGGTTTTCCACCGCCTCACAACCCCATGCCGGGAAGTCCAGCGTCAGCCAGTCGCCGCTGCGCTTAACCCGCAGTTC
>NZ_JBBCPK010000174.1:0-4840 GCF_037150775.1 Leclercia sp. M50 | reverse complement strand
TTAAAACTGAACTGCTCGAGCATAACGGCAGCAGCGTGACGCTGTATCAGCTGTCCGCGCTACAGCGCATTGAACACCTTGAGTACCTGAAAGAGCTGGAAGCGGTTGAAGAAGGTGATTTCCAGACCGCTATCACCCTCACCGTGAAAAATGGTGCTTACCTGGTGGCGTTGTCGCTCTGGCATGGTCATACGCTGAAAGGTACGCTTCCTGAGGGCGCGTCAGCGGAAGTGATGAAAATTCAGGATGAAGTCCTGCAGACCTGGCCGACGGAGCTTATTGCTGAAGCGGATTTTAAGGTGAAACTCCTCTCCGGCATGATTGAACCGCAACTGGAGGATCCGCAGGTTGGCATCAGCGAATCTGCAGAGCCTGTTACGGCGGAAAAGCTCTCGCCAGTGAGCTGACGTTTGTCCTGAAACTGGCGCGTGAGTTCGGTCGCCCTGACTGGCGCGCCATGCTTGCTGGCATGTCCTCTACGGAGTATGGCGACTGGAAAATTTTCTACCGGGATAATTTCTTTCATGATGCGCAGCTGGACGCCCATTTCTCCGGCCTGCTCTACACCATTTCAACCCTGTTTTTTGCCGACCCGGAGCTGACGCCTGCCAGCTTCAGCATTCTTTCACCTGTATCTGAACCCGTTGATGTAGCAGAGCCGGACGACGATGCGCTGATGGCGAAGGCGGAAGGTATTTCTGGAGGTATACGCTATGGCCCAGACGGCAGTCGGTGATCTGGTCGTTAATCTTGACGTCAACTCGACGAAATTTAACGAGCAGATCAACTACGTCAAAAAAGAATTCAGGCAAACGGGAGACGCGGCGAACGATTCTGCTTTGCGGATCCAGCAGTCATTCAGCCGTCAGGAGAGCGCTGCCCGCAAGGCAGGCATCTCTGTTGGTCAGTATAACGCGGCGATGCGCATGCTCCCGGCGCAGTTCACCGATATCGCCACGCAGCTGGCGGGCGGCCAGAGCCCGTGGCTGATCCTTCTCCAGCAGGGCGGACAGGTTAAAGACTCCTTTGGCGGGGTTATTCCAACATTTCGTGCACTGTTGGGATCTATCTCGCCGGTTATGCTTGGTATTGGGGCGCTCTCTTCAGCGACGGGGGCGCTGTTGTATACCTGGTATGCCGGGTCGTCCACACTCTCCGACTTCAACAAAACACTGGTGCTCTCCGGTAACGCTTCGGGGCTGACTGCCGATCGAATGCTCACGCTGGCGCGAAGCGGCCAGTCTGCCGGTCTTACGTTTAATCAGACGAGCAAGGCACTGACGGAGCTGATCAACGCTGGCGTGCGTGCCGGTGCCCATTTTGACGACATGAGCCAGGCTGTTGCCCGATTCACCGAAGCATCGGGGGTACCAGTCGATAAGGTTGCCGCTGCGTATGGCAAGCTGACAACTGACCCGACATCCGGGCTCATTGCAATGGCCCGGCAATTTCACAACGTGACAGCCGAGCAGATAGCACATGTTGCCCAGTTGCAGCGTGCCGGTGATGAAGCCGGGGCACTTAAGGCGGCAAACGACGCGGCCACCGCCGGATTCAACGATCAGACCAAATCCATCCGCGACAATATGGGGTCGATTGAAACTGCTGCCGATACGCTGAAACGCGCTTTCAAGTCGATGTGGGATGCGGCGCTTGATGTCGGTCGGCCCGATACCGCGCAGGAAATGGTGGCAAAAGCACAAGCCGCTTTCAAAAAGGCCGATGAAATCTGGAACCTGCGAAAGGGTGATCGTTATGTGAATGATGAGGCCCGTGCCCGGTTCTGGAATGACCGCGAAACGGCCAGACTGGCGCTGGACATGGCGCAGCAGCAGGCGGGGATTTCCAGAGCGAACGAGGAGAATGCCTCCCGCGAAGCGGCTGCGGAATCTGATCGCCAGAAGTATGCTGCGCAGGCACAGGCAAACTATGCCAAAACGCAGACTGCACTGGAGAAATACACGGCCAGGCAGGGCGAGCTTAACAAGGCTCTGAAAGATGGGCGGATCCTGCAGGCGGATTACAACATCAACATGGCGGCGGCCAAAAAGGAGTATGAGGACTCCCTGAAAAAACCGACGAAAGGCAGGGTGCCCGGTGGCGCAAAACTTACCGACAGCACCAGTGCGCAGACACTGGAGCTGCAGACTCAGCTTGAGGTTTTGCGTCAGCACAGTGATATCAATGACACGATTAGCCAGCAGCGCCAGCAGTTGTGGAAAGCGCAGGCCAGATTCACGGTCCTTGAACAGGCTGCCAGAACCCGGGCGCTGACGGGTGATGAAAAGTCCCTGCTCGCCAGCAAGGATAAGGTGCTCGCGCAGGCTGAAATCAATGCAAAACTGGGTGACCAGATCGTCACGCAGGAACGTCTCAATCGACTGCAGGACACATCGCAAAAATACGTTACCCAGATGGGTGAGAAAACCCGGGCGCTGGTGGAAAGCGCGGGGATGAGCAGTCGTGCGGCACAGCGGCGCAATGAAGAGGCTCAGTTACTACAGGGCTGGAAAAACGGTGGCGGGTCTGAAAAAGATCAGGGCTACCAGAAAGAGCTGCAGGCGCTACAGGGATATTATCAGGAACAGGATAAAGTGCGCGGTGACTGGCTCTCTGGTGGAAAATCCGCCTGGGCTGATTACGCCGATTCTGCGGGTGACGCGTACGGCCAGATGAAAAATGTCGCGGCCAGTACCTTTGACGGAATGACGCAGAATCTTGCGGACATGCTGACCACCGGTAAAGCAAAGTGGGGTGACTTCACCCGCTCAACGCTTTCGATGCTGGCGCAAATCGCCCTTAAACAGGCGGGAGTAGGGATCGTGGGCGCTGTCAGTTCGGCTATCGGATTTGCCGGGGGCGGCTATACCGGATCGGGCGGTAAATATGAACCTGCCGGGGTGGTGCATCGCGGGGAGTTCGTTTTTACAAAAGAGGCGACCAGCCGGATCGGGGTGGGGAATCTGTACAGCATGATGCGCGGTTACGCGTCCGGCGGGCTGGTCGGTGGCGTCAGAATGCCCGCTGCGGCCACGGGAGGGATCAGCGTTTATGCACCGGTCAGCGTCAGTCAGCAGGGTGGTGGCGAGTCCAGCCAGGCAGACACCATCGGAACGGCGCGGCAGCTTCAGGGCATTGTTCAGCAGACCATCACTGACCGGCTTAAAAAGGAGATGGGGCCGGGTGGTGTACTTTACCCAAGGAGGTAGCAGTGACAGACACATTCAGCTGGCGCACCCGTAAATCAGCCCGGGGAACAGAAAGCGCCCGGACGCTTCAGTCCCAGTTTGGCGACGGGTATAAACAGGTCGCCGGAATGGGGTTCAATGACAGGTCCGAAGCCTGGGATCTTGACTGGACGGGAACACGAAACGAGGCCGCAGTGCTGCGTGCGTTCCTTATGTCGCACATCACAAAATCGTTCTGGTGGACGAACCCCTGGGGGGAGAAGAAGCTCTACCGGATGAGGGCTGATTCCTTCAGTGCTTCGTTCCCCTCCGGGAAAAAAGCGACTGTAGCGTTCACGTTCGAGCAGTCCTTTGCTCCCTGATTATCTTCAAAACCAGAATGACTGACCGCCTCCGGGCGGTTTTTTTATGGGGTGAATATGAGTTTCACGCAGGATATACAGCAGCTGGAGCCGGGCCAGCTAGTCCAGTTGGTTGAAATAGACGGCACCGAATTTGGCATGGATACCGTCCTGCGCTTCCATGCCCACAATATTGCTTCTGCAGGCTGGGCTGCATTCGCGGCTGACAACCTCCCTGCCATTATCTGGCAGGGTCAGCAGTACGACCCTTACCCTTATGAGCTGAAAGGCCTGGAGTTGTCCAGCACCGGGGCGCAGCCCACACCCACGCTTTCCGTGTCGAACGTCGGCAACTACGTGACTGCGCTGTGTCTCGAGTACGACGACCTGGCGAGGGCAAAGGTGAAGATCCACACCACGCTGGCGAAATATCTCGACGCGGCCAACTGGACAGCCGGCAACCCGAACGCCAGCCCGGCGGACGAGCGCGTGCAGCTTTTTTACGTCAACGCCAAAACCGCTGAAACGCGGGTGCAGGTCGACTTTGAACTGTGCTCACCCTTTGACATACAGAACCTGCAGTTGCCCACCCGGCAGATCACGCCAGTCTGCACCTGGTGCACGCGCGGCTGGTACCGCACCGGCACCGGATGTGACTACAACGGGAACCGCTATTTTCTTAAGGATGGCACCCCCACGGACAACCCGGCGCTGGATATGTGCGGCGGCCAGATGCAGGACTGCGAAGCGCGGTTCGGGACGGGTAACCCGCTGCCGTTCGGCGGCTTCCCGGCGGCAAACCTTCAGGGTAAATAACCATGCGAAAAAAACTGATGGAAGCGATCCGCGCCCACGTCGCCGCGGAATATCCGAACGAGGCCTGCGGCGTGGTGGTGCAGGCCGGGCGGGCGCAGCAGTACATTCCGTGCCGGAATATTTCAGCAACGCCCACTGAGGCCTTCACGATCTCGCCAGAGGATAAGCTGGCAGCGTCGGAGCAGGGCGAAATCATTATGGTTATCCACTCCCACCCGGATGTGGTCCAGCTTGTGCCGTCCGAAATGGACAGGGTGCAGTGCGACTGGTCCGGGGTGGAATGGGGCATCATGAGCTGGCCGGACGGTGATTTCTGCACGCTGGCACCCCGTGAGGACCGGGACTACGCCGGGCGGCGCTGGGTACTGGGCTTTGCTGACTGCTGGGCGCTGATCCGTGAGTGGTACCAGCGCGAGCACGGCATTACCCTGGGCGATTACTCGGTACCGTACGAGTGGTGGGAGCAGGGCGAAAATCGCTACGACGATAACTGGG
>NZ_JBBCPK010000173.1:0-4890 GCF_037150775.1 Leclercia sp. M50 | reverse complement strand
AGCGTCTCCTTCCTGCCCCCTTTCCGCTTTCTGTATTTTCAGGAAGCACTGCCTCACCGGGGGTATTTTGTCACAGAACACATCATATGGCCCTTTCCACCACCCAATCACCACATCATCCAGGGCAAAAGGATCCTTTTTGGATCCTTTTCAGATCGTCCTGCCAGACTTTCTCTTTCCTTTTTATGGTATATTTCCAGAAACAGGAAAATGTGAGATCCCGGCTCTGCGGGTTTTTTCCGTGGTTTCCGACGCCGGCGGCGGCGAAAATGGCACCAGAACTTCACCAGATTGCGCTACGTGAAAAATGACACGGTTAACGGGGGTTATCGGGCCAGATTTTGCGTAGCGCATCCTTATCGCCAGGAGCGTTATGAATCTGCCCGCTTTTGTTCATCACTCCCCTGCCCTGCAGGTGACTGCCACTTCTGCACCGTTTGACTACGGACGGGCACTGTCGCTACGGGAAATGGCCAAGCACTATACCGAGATGCCGAAGTACCTTCTGGCGCCGGAAGTGGCTGGCCTGCTGCATTACCTTCCTGACTGGAACCAGCACGCGTTCATTAACACGCTGTGGAACACCGGCGCACGCCTCAACGAAGCACTGGCACTCAGAAGAAGGGACTTTCACCTCAATGATGAGATCCCGCACGTGGTGGTCCGTACGGCTAAACAACGCCGCACAGCTGGCGGTCGCCCGAAAAAGGGAAAAAGTGCGAACCGGGTGATCCCGCTGTCAGATCCCGGATACGTGGATGAAATGCGTCGGCTGTTTGCGAGCACGCGGGAAAGATTCGAGGACGACAAGCTAACAGGTGAACGCCGGGCCATGCCGGTCTGGGGCGTTACCGACCGCACGGTGCGCAACTGGCTTGAGCGTGCCGTCGAGGCAGCAGAACGGGACGGGGTGAGATTCAGTATTCCGGTCAGCCCGCACACGTTCAGACACAGCTTCGCGATGCACCTGTTATATGGCCATGTTCATCCCAAGGTTCTCCAGGGCCTGATGGGGCACGAGAAGTTTGAGTCGACTGAGGTGTATACGAAAATTTTTGCGCTCGATGTGGCCGCCAGTCAGCAGGTCCGGTTCTCACTCGATACTCAGGATGCGCTGCAGCTCCTGCGCGGCAATCGTTAGCCTTGTTCACGTTAAAAATGGCTTAACTAACATCCAACGGAAAGCGGTCACTATCATAAATGGGCGGGAGCATTCATAACTGGCGGTTACTTTCATAACATGATCATAGATAAGGTATCGCTGCGTTCATAAAACTCGGCTCATCTGACCGGCGTAAAGCCCTCAGAATAGACTGCACTTATGAAAACGACCGCTTTTAATTGGAATATTATGAATATGACCGCCTTGTAGCGTCATTGTTATGAATGTGACCGCCTTCACGCGACGGTCAACGCGAGTCGCGGCGAGCGGTTATGAACAATGAACATGATTTCCCGACCTTTTTTGGTTTCGTTGTAATCAAGATAACCAATGCCCTTCAGATCCTTCATCGCACGTCGTATGGTTGAATTCTGGTCTTTAACCTGAGATTCCATAGCAAGCCTTTCACGTAGACGCTTCATAGAGACGTACAGCGTACCTGCTGGCATGCTTTCGAAATAGACATAGAGAGATTGAGCAGACTCCTTACGTGAGAGTGCCGAGAGTGCTTTCAGACCAAGCAGAACCTTATGATCGTAGCGATATAATTCCCAGAGGCTTGGGTCACCGACTAATTCGACCATATTAGTATCCATGTCCAGCTGGGCACGCTGCACAAGGTGGGTAACGAGGCTGCGCTTTCCATCCTGGCTACGAAACGAGAGAGTAACGCTGGACAGATTAAACAGCGCCTCACTTAACCGGTTACGGGCACGCCCATTGATGTCTGTTGGCCGGAGGCCGCACATCCTCGCAAACTCAGAGAACGGCAGACAAATTTTATCCGCAGTATATCCGTACTTGGAGAAAGCAGAAATGATGCCAATCCAGGTTTTAAAGTCAGTTGACATGCCGAGCTTTGCGCCCTGAATTTTGATGTTGGTATAGCCTTCCTGTCGAGCCACCTCCAGGCTGGATAGTTCTTCAGAAGCATCAATCAGAAAATCGCGTTTTCCCTTTTCCTTTGGCGACACAGGAGTAAACACGCTAAGACGTAACAGAGCTACAGGCTGAACTGTCTTATTACTGTTCGGAGTCAGTTCATAACTTTCTCCAGAATCTTTCTTGTTGATAGCAAAAGGACTTTGCTGCGCTTCAGAATTTTCCATTTATCCACATCCAGTGAGTAAAAGCAGCCATGATTATGATAGTAACCGCATCTAGGTTATGAAAATAACCGCCTCAGTTATGAAAGTAAACGCTACGGTCATGAAAGTAACCGCTTTTCTTATGAAAGTAACCGTCAGGATCCTATTTTTTTAATTATGGATCATATGCTTATAGAAAGGGTGATCTCTTTTGTACTTACATGATCTATATATTGATCTGAATAATTGATCTATCCGTTGGATATGTGGATAAAATTGATAGTAATCATGATGCTACAGAAGCATATGCAAGGTCGTGTTTCGAGCGTAAGTGCTACCTTAGATCCTTAAGCAATTGCGCTTCCTCGCCTGTTCGCGGGCAAACCCGGTCACAGGCTGTGGCGAGCACTACGATTGTATCCTTCGAACCGGACTCGTAGTTCTTGGTTTGTTAACTAACATTGACCATAACCCAATTTAGATAAGCGTAGACAAATAGCCCGATGAACATTTGAGTAAATGAGTTTAGGAGTAAAATCTCATTTACTCATTATCTTTTAGCCATGCATCGACAAGGTCATTCATCACGTCAGAAATCGATGCTCCTTTTCGAGCACATGCGGCTTTCAGTCTTTGATGTTTATCTTCTGGCATGTTGAAGTTCACACGCTTTTGTACAGCCGCGGGAGCTGTCGAAATGACTTTATTTAAGTCTCTGTTTTCACCGAAAGTCATCACCTTTGCAGGTGGTGGCTGATTGCGATTCTGCTTTATTAAACTCATCGAATTACTCCAATACACATTTACTCATTTGAGTTTATGTGTAAATGTGTATTTAATCAACTAACTTGAGGATTTCACCTGCCAGAACTTCTATCTCGCCTTTCGCTGCACCATCGTTGGTATCAAATACAGTTTCGCCATCAAGCACAGATTTAACGTAGCTCTGCCGCTGCGTGATTGCAGTCTTTAAGGAAGCGATACCTGTTGCAGCGATACTTTCCCGTAACACAGTGAGCATTGTTGCTTGCTCGATTTTGCGAGTAATAAGGAAACGGCATTCTACCGGTCTGTTATACGACTGTGCTTCAAGAACACTGATAACTGCACCCGAGGCAGAAAAATCAAGAGGTGACGGCGTAACCGGAATGATGACCAAGTCACTAACCATCACAGCAGCTGCAGTTATAACAGAAAGAGCGCCAGCACCATCGATGATGACATAGTCATAGTCCGCCAGTTCTTTTCTGATGGTATAGACATCTTTCTCAGATGCTGCAGTAAAAACATCGAAGTTTGCTTTTTCTGCTTTGTTCCAGTTAGCCAGGCTTTGCTGTGGATCTGTGTCGACAACTGCTACGCGATGTTTTTTTGCAATGCTGGTACTAACGTTGATTGTCACGGTAGTTTTACCGCTTCCGCCCTTAGGATTCAGAAAAGAGATAACTTTCATTTAGCGCCTCATTTTTCATTACATTTACTCTCATGAGTAAATGAGTATTTACTGTTATGAGTTTTTGAGTGCCAACCTTATCGCATCACAATGAATGTGTAAATGAATAAATGTGTTTTTACTCATTTGAGTTTTTGAGTAAACCCTATTTAAACGTTCCTGCTCGTTTTTTAGTGTTGTGACTAAGATTCTTCCCAGCGACTGGCATGGATCGCAATTAATACTGCACTGAATACATTAAGATTGTATTGTTGGCAGGACGGGCTAGAGAAAAAATTGAGTCCGCGCTCTGTAAAATTTTGGCAGACAGGTTGGTTGAAGTAACACAGCGATAGGAGAACATAATAATGTGTGGCAGTGCTGAAAAAATTCAAATTTATGGCCTTCCCGGTGACTATAGCGGGAGCTATTCGGATGACGGTTCACATTATGGTCACACCCTCAAGCCATGCCCTTTTTGCGGGGAAAAAGATAACTTGGAACTCAGCAATATCACCAGCACTGCAGTGTTTTGGATCGAGTGTTGCTGTGGGGCATCAATGAAAGGAGAATATCACGAAACGGCATCTTTGATGCGAACAGAGGCGGAAGCGCTTTCAGAGTATGAAAAGGCAATGCAATCAGTAGTTAATGATTGGAATACTCGGAAGTAATAACGAAAGCCCCGTCCAAGCGGGGCTACATCTGGATGCTATATTGGCCAATCTGGTGAAGGGGCGTCGCTGGGAAAACCACCAGAATTATCCAGGCGGCCTCTAACCTCCTGATAAATCCTCTGTTCGCCTTTTGCTAGTTCAAATAAATAATTTGCCCGCGAGACCGACATGTTGATCGCAGACAAATAGTCATAACCCCTTTCCATTAGCAAAGTTGTCGTTTCATCTACAATAGCTTTTAAGCCGTACTGATTAGCGGCCATAAGAAAATGATAAAGCTCTTTATGTGCATTAAATGCCAGACGATTAGCCATTATGCTGTCACGGACAAACTCTCCAGTACCACGTAAAGACATATGACCTCCAGCTGATAGACATACATAGTTCTCAGGGGACCAGTGTTTGGCATCACTGGGAAAAATGAATCGCCACGGGTTTAACAGACACCTCAGAGTCATTTAAGATGGCTTAAAGAGAGGTGCCCATGAGCGGTAAGCGTTATCCCGAAGAGTTTAAAATTGAAGCAGTCAA
>NZ_JBBCPK010000172.1:0-4975 GCF_037150775.1 Leclercia sp. M50 | reverse complement strand
CGGGTCGTGCCGGGCAAACCAGGCATTCAATTTTTCGATCAGCTGCGGGCGGCTGTTGACGTACTCCAGCTGGAAATCGAGCCCCGAGGCATCGCCGTTGGCCGGGCCCAGCATATAGACAACCCGCTGGCCGCAGCCTTCGATGCCGATGCAGTACAGCTCCCCGTGCCGGGTGGTTTCAATGTCCACCGACGCCCATTTCAGGGGCGGGCGATAGTGCGGATTGGGTTTGAGACGGGCGTTGATCAGCCGTGCGCCCTGGGGCGTACCGTCCACCCAGACCGGGGCGGTGATAAAGCGCTCCATCAGAAAGCGCTCCGGGGGGCGAACATCGGCTTCGTACAGGGTCACGCCCGCCTCGCGCAGCAGCTTTTCATAACGCATCAGCTGGCGGTGGGCACGGCAGTAAAGGCCGTAAACCGGGCGACGGTGGAAATCTTTCAGCTCAAGGGGCGTCAGCCGCCAGCCGTTTTCACCCTGCAGCAGCTGGCGGGCTTTTTCGACGTCAGGCTCGGGAATAAAGGCAACGGACTCCTGGACAGGCAGGGTGACGTTTAGCGGGCCGGTATCTGTCGCCAGCCAGAATTCAACTTCGGTACCCTGGGGCGTATCTCGCCAGTGCCGGGTGAGTAAAAAGCCTTGTTGCGCCTGCGCCACGCCGTTCTCTCATAAAACAAAACCAGGCCTGATTATAGCCTGGTTAAGGGGATTTTGCTGGGGTTTTATACAGGTATGCTTTGCCGGATGGCGCTGCGCTTATCCGGCCTGGGAGACCTGTAGGCCCGGTAAGCGTAGCGCCACCGGGCGGGTTTTACTGCCCGTAATAGGCCTTCGCGCCGTGCTTACGCAGATAGTGTTTATCCAGCAACGTCTGCTGCATATCCGGCAGCTGCGGCGCCAGCTGGCGGCAGAAGATGCCCATATAGGCCACCTCTTCCAGCACGATAGCGTTATGCACCGCATCTTCAGCATTTTTACCCCACGCAAACGGGCCGTGAGAGTGAACCAACACCCCCGGCATCTGCGCGGCGTCGATACCCTGTTTCTCGAAGGTTTCAACAATCACGTTGCCGGTTTCCCACTCATACTCGCCGTTGATCTCGGCATCGGTCATCTTGCGGGTGCAGGGGATGGTGCCATAGAAGTAGTCGGCGTGGGTGGTGCCGGTCGCCGGGATCGGCTGGCCTGCCTGCGCCCAGATAGTGGCGTGACGGGAGTGAGTGTGGACGATGCCGCCGATGGACGGGAAGGCCTGATAGAGCAGGCGATGCGTTGGCGTATCGGAGGAGGGCTTTTTCTTCCCCTCAACCACTTCACCGGTGGCGATGCTCACCACCACCATATCGTCGGCAGTCATTACCCGGTAGTCGACGCCGGACGGTTTAATGACGAACACGCCTGCTTCGCGGTCCACGGCACTGACGTTGCCCCAGGTCAGGGTAACGAGATTATGTTCCGGCAGGGCGAGGTTGGCTTCAAGCACCTGACGTTTGAGATCTTCCAGCATGTATCCTCCAGGAAAAAAGGCCCGCCCTGCGGCAGGCCAAAGGTTCCCCTGTTAACGTTTTGAACCGTAGTAGACTTCGTTCCAGCGCAGCGCATCTTTAAAGGCTGGCAGACGGGTGTCGTTATCAATGACCGTCAGTTCGATATCGTGCAGTTCCGCGAACTGACGCATGTCGTTGAGATCCAGCGCATGGCTGAAGACGGTATGGTGCGCGCCACCTGCTACGATCCAGGCTTCGGAAGCGGTTGCCAGATCCGGCTGGGCTTTCCACAGGGCGTTCGCCACCGGCAGTTTCGGCAGGGAATGCGGAGTTTCAACGGCGTCGACGCAGTTCACCAGCAGGCGGAAACGATCGCCCAGATCGATCAGGCTGGCGTTAATGGCCGGACCGGTACGGGTGTTGAAGATCAGACGCGCTGGATCGGCTTTGCCGCCGATGCCGAGATGCTGAACATCGAGGATCGGTTTTTCATCCACGGCGATCGACGGGCAGACTTCCAGCATGTGCGAACCCAGCACCAGATCGTTGCCGTCCTCGAAGTGGTAGGTGTAATCCTCCATAAAGGAGGTGCCGCCCTGCAGACCGGTCGACATCACTTTCATGATGCGTAGCAGAGCGGCAGTTTTCCAGTCGCCTTCACCGGCAAAGCCGTAGCCCTGCTGCATCAGACGTTGTACCGCCAGGCCCGGAAGCTGCTTCAGGCCGTGAAGATCTTCAAAGGTGGTGGTAAAGGCATGGAAGCCGCCCTGTTCCAGGAAGCGTTTCATGCCCAGCTCAATACGGGCTGCATCCAGCACGTTCTGGCGCTTATCACCATTCACCTGTGCCGCCGCCGTCAGGCGATAGCTGCTTTCGTACTCATCCACCAGCGCATTGACGTCGCCATCGCTGATTTCATTGACGACCTGCACCAGATCGCCCACCGCCCAGGTGTTGACGGAAAAACCAAACTTGATCTGCGCGGCGACTTTATCGCCGTCCGTTACCGCCACTTCACGCATGTTGTCGCCGAAGCGCACCACTTTCAGCTGGCGGGTATCCTGCTTCGATACGGCCTGGCGCATCCAGGAACCAATCCGCTGGTGCGCCTGCTTGTCCTGCCAGTGGCCAGTGACGACAGCATGCTGCTGGCGCATACGCGCGCCGATGAAGCCGAACTCACGGCCGCCGTGCGCGGTCTGGTTCAGGTTCATAAAGTCCATATCAATGCTGTCCCACGGCAGCGCCGCGTTGAACTGGGTATGGAACTGCAGCAGCGGTTTGTTGAGGATGGAGAGGCCGTTGATCCACATCTTGGCCGGAGAGAAGGTGTGCAGCCACACCACCAGACCCGCGCATTTATCGTCGTAGTTAGCATCGCGACAGATATGGGTAATTTCATCCGGGGAGGTGCCCAGCGGCTTCAGCACCAGCTTGCACGGCAATTTTGCTTCCGCATTCAGGGCGTTTACGACATGTTCTGCGTGTTGAGTCACCTGGCGCAGGGCTTCCGGCCCATAAAGATGCTGGCTACCAATCACAAACCACACTTCATAATTATTAAAAATCGTCATTATCGTGTCCTTAATGTGTCAGGGTTGCCGTAGATTCCGGGATGTTCTTAACCGGGGCGGCGACAGGGAGATAGTGCTGCTCAGCGCTCTTCGCCCACTGCTGGTAGCGCTGATAAAGCTGTTCAAAACGTTGCGCCTGCTGCGCGCGCGGCTGCAGGGTACTTTCCACCTTGCTCGCCATATGCTGCTGCGCTGTCGGAATGTCGGTGTGTACGCCCGCCGCCACCGCCGCGAAGATCGCCGCGCCCAGGGCACAGCACTGATCCGAGGCGACAATCTGCAGCGGACGGTTCAGCACGTCGCAGCAGGCCTGCATGATCACCGGGTTCTTACGGGCGATACCGCCCAGCGCCATCACCTCATTGACGGCGATTCCCTGTTCGGTAAAGCACTCCATAATGGCGCGCGCGCCAAAGGCGGTAGCCGCTACCAGCCCGCCAAACAGCGCCGGGGCGTCGGTGGCGAGATTCAGATCGGTAATCACCCCTTTCAGGCGCTGGTTGGCATTCGGCGTACGGCGGCCGTTAAACCAGTCGAGAACGACCGGAAGATGATCGAGGGAAGGATTCTTCGCCCAGGCGTCGGTCAGCTGCGGCAGGAGCTGTTTTTTGCTCTCTGCGATCTGGGTTTTCAGTTCCGGATGGGCGGCGGCCAGTTGATCCAGCGGCCAGCCCAGCACGCGGCCAAACCAGGCGTAGATGTCGCCAAAGGCGGACTGACCCGCTTCCAATCCGATAAAGTCCGGTACCACGCTGCCGTCAACCTGGCCGCAGATACCTTTTACGGCGCGATCGCCGACGCTGGCTTTATCCGCTGTCAGGATGTCGCAGGTGGAGGTGCCGATCACTTTCACCAGTGTGTTGGGCTGTGCGCCCGCGCCGACCGCGCCCATGTGGCAGTCAAAAGCGCCGCCGGAAATGGCCACCGTCTGGGGCAGGCCCAGGCGTTCCGCCCACTCGGCGCAGAGCGTGCCGACCGGGATATCAGCGGTCCAGGTATCGGTAAAGAGCGGGTAGTCGAGGTTCTGGTTGATGATCGGGTCGAGTTCGTCAAAGAAGGCGGCAGGCGGCAGGCCACCCCAGCTTTCATGCCAGAGGGATTTGTGCCCGGCGCTACAGCGACCGCGACGGATATCCTGCGGACGGGTGGTGCCGGAGAGCAGGGCCGGAACCCAGTCACACAGCTCAATCCAGGAGACTGCCGCTTTTGCCACCTGCGGATCCTGACGGGTAACGTGCAGGATCTTCGCCCAGAACCACTCGCTGGAGTAAATGCCGCCGATGTAGCGGGAGTAGTCGTTTTTGCCTGGCTGATGGCACAAACGGGTGATGGCTTCGGCTTCTTCCACCGCGGTATGGTCTTTCCACAGCACAAACATGGCGTTCGGGTTATCGGCGAATGCCGGATGCAGTGCCAGAACGTGACCATCGGCGTCAATCGGCGCCGGGGTAGAGCCGGTGCTGTCCACGCCAATCCCGACGATCTGAGCGCGCTGCGCCTCGCTTAACTCTGCCAGCACGGTTTTGATTGCCGCTTCCATCGACTCGATATAGTCACGTGGATGATGGCGGAACTGATTGTTTGGCGCATCGCAATAGCGCCCCTCTTGCCAGCGCGGATACCACTCGACGCTGGTTGCTATCTCCTGACCCGTAGTGCATTCCACTGCCAGGGCGCGTACTGAGTCACTGCCAAAATCGAGGCCAATCGCAATTGCCATGGTGTTGCTCCATCAAAAAACAGATATGAATGAACATTAGAGAGTGAGGGGGAAAATCGTCAGGCGGGATCCGCTAATCTTATGGATGATTTTGCTGTGACATGGGAAAGTGTGACGCCGAGCAAATAATCCATGTGGACATTTCTGCCGTGGTTATAGACACTTTTGTTACCGCCGACCCGCTCGATGTTACG
>NZ_JBBCPK010000171.1:0-5009 GCF_037150775.1 Leclercia sp. M50 | reverse complement strand
ATATCGCCCGCCTGCCCTGAGCCTTAAGGGGCTAAGGTCAGCGTGGCATCCAGCTGGCTTAAGGTCTGCTGTACATTCTCATCCAGACGTTTATCGGTGACGATATCGGTCAGGGAGTTGAGGTGCGCCACATTAAACAGCGACCAGGCGCCATATTTCGTGCTGTCGGCGAGCAGTACGCGGCGTCGGGCGTTGGCAATCAGATCGCGCTTCAGCGCCGCTTTCTCTTCCGTCGGAGAGGTAATGCCGCGCTCCAGATCCCAGCCGTTACAGCTGACAAAGGCGATATCCGGCCAGATATTTTGCAGCAGGCGGCGGCCATGCTCGCCAATGCAGGACTGGCTGGAATCGTCGATGCGCCCGCCAATGATCGTCACCTCAATCTGCTTAAACTCTGAGAGAAACAGGGCGATATGCAGATCGCTGGTGATGACGCGCAGCGGCAGATGGGTCAGCTGGCGCGCCAGTTCAATCATGGTGGTGCCCGCATCGAGCACCACCGCGTCACCGGCTTTAACAAAACTGGCGGCGGCGCAGGCGATGGCGTGTTTCTCCGCCAGGCTGCGCTGCATCTTTTCACTGGTGGTGGGCTGGGAGGGGATAAACCGGTTCAGGGTCACGCCACCATGGGTGCGGCTGATGACCCCCTCCTGATCGAGCTTAATCAGATCCCGGCGAATGGTCGCAGGCGAGGCATCCGTTGCCGCCACCAGCTGATCCACTGTCACCAGATTGTGCCCTTTCAGGTAGTCCATTATCTGTTCTAACCGGCTATATCCCTTCATATTATTCCCGTGTGATTTGCATCGCTAACTGGATAGAAACCGTCATGCTCTCAGACTTCGCTTTACCTGTCCACGCAATGTCAAATGCGGTGCCGTGGTCAGCTGAAGTACGGATAAACGGCAGCCCGGCGGTGATGTTCACCCCGTCATAAAAACCGAGTAATTTTAACGGAATATGGCCCTGATCGTGATACATCGCCACCACTATGTCGTACATGCCTTCGTGGCACTGCATAAACACCGTATCCGGCGGACACGGCCCGAACACATTCAGCCCCTTCGCCTTCATCGCCTCAACGGCCGGGCCGACAATCTTGATCTCTTCGTCACCAAACAGACCGTTCTCCCCGGCGTGCGGGTTAACCCCGGCCACCGCAATACGCGGATTGGTGTAGCCCACCCGCTTAAGGAAGGTATCGGCAATGCCAATCACGGTTTTTACCCGATCCTGGTTGAGGGTATCAAGGAATTTGCGCAACGCGATATGGGTGGTGATGTGGATCACCTTCAGCTGATCGGTATAGAGCACCATCGCGTAATCTTTGCTGTCGGTCAGGTGCGCCAGCAGTTCGGTATGGCCCGGATAGTGGTGGCCCGCCAGATGCAGCGCCTCTTTGTTCAGCGGCGCGGTGGCAATGGCTTTCACTTCCCCCGCCATCGCCAGCTCGGTGGCGCGACGCACGCAGCGGTAGGCCAGATCCCCCGCCTGCGCCTGCACGACGCCTGGCTGTAACGCCTCGGGCTCCGCCAGCGGCTCATCCAGCACGTTAACGATCGCCGGGCCAAACTGCGCCTCGCTGATGCGGGTAATCACACGTAACTCTGCCGGGGCGGTAATGCCTTTCTCCAGCACCCGTTGCAGAGTGCGGGCGCACCCCACCACCACGACGGGCGCACCGGAGAGCTCACCCTCGGTCAGGGATTTGATAATAATTTCCGGGCCGATGCCCGCCGGGTCACCCATCGTTACAGCAATGATATTAGTCACTCATCTTCTCCTCGATAAAATGCAAAACCTCAAGCAGCGTGGTTTCAGTACCAAAACCGCCCGCTTTGGTCATAACCGGCCCCTGCCAGCGACAACCCAAAAAACGACCGAACGGCACGCACTGCGCCACCAGTCCGCTTATTGCAAAACCTTGTGCGTTGAGCGCGCTGGCAACCGCCATCGCCACATCGCCTCCGGAGACATAGAGCGCCGCCGGGCGGCGGGTCTCCAGCGCATTACGCGTCAGCGCACCCAGAAAGGCGCTGATGGTCTCCCCCAGCGCCGCGCGGCTTAATCCGCGCTGCTGGCAGAGCGTCTCTATCTGATGCCGCGCCTGGGTGTCGGCGCAGGTATGCACCACGCAGTGCTGGCCTGCCGCAAGCGCCCGGGCGATCTGCTGCTGGTAACCCGCCATCGTCCCGTTAAACCCATCATTGATATCAATTAATACCGTGCTGACATTGTGCTGGCCGCGCACGCGCTGGATCTGCTTTTGCGCAATTTCGCTCATCGAACCGATAACCGCCAGCAGCTGGCGCGGCGTGGCAAGACGGCGCGCCAGGGCATCGCACAGTCCAGCGGAGCCCACCAACAGCGGCTTTTCATCGCAGGCAAACGCCGTGTTGATAATCTGATCCAGCTCCGCGTCGGTCTGCGCATCCACAATCACCAGACGCGCATCGCTCGTGAGCGCCGTGGCAAGTTCCGCCGGCGTGACCACCCTGCTTTTAAGCCGGGTTTGCTCCGCCAGCACCTTCGCTACCTGCGCGTGGCGCACCGGGGTTTTCGGGTCGCTGGCAAATTCGGTCTCCGTCACCGGCACGCCGTTCACCAGGCAGAGGCCCTCTTCGGTGGTGCGCCCGGCGGCCGGAAATGCCGGGGCGATAATCGCCTGGCCCTTACCGCTAAGCCTCAGCAGCGCTTCCACTTCAGCGCCCGGGTTGCCGCGAAGCGTTGAGTCAATTTTCTTAATCAGCCATTTGGCCGCGTGAACGTCGGTCGCATACCGCGTCAGTTTTTCAGCCGCCTCTGATGCCTTCATCGCCCGGCTATCGCTATTAATAACCAGCGCATCGGTGTCGTCGGTAAAAGGCGTCTGAAACGCCACGCTGACTTTTTTGCCGCTTAGCGCCAGGCTCACCCCCGCATCGTTGGCACCGGTAAAGTCGTCAGCGATCACCACGATCTCTCTGTTCAGGTTGTTCACGTTCATCCCCAAAGGTTCGTCGTTCCTGTTAATGATTATATTCAATCATGATTGATTATATGTGAGCAAGATCAAGTTATTCAGTTTGCGAATAAATTATAAATTTAGAGACACGATGACTGTGATTGCCTGTTTTGAGCGAAATCAATCACAGACACAGCAACAGGAGAGCAATGTGTTAACCATTAACAGTACGATAATCAGCGGTGCGGGTGCGATCCCGGCCCTCGCGCCCCTGCTGGCAGGCAAGTCGCGCCTTTTACTGGTCACCGACGGTAATATCGCCCGTCTGGAGGCCGCCCGCGCTATCCGCGCCCTGCTGGAAGCCGATAACCGCAGCGTCAGCGTGATTGAGCGCGTGCCGCCAGAGCCCACGCATCACGACGTTCACGCTCTGCTGGCTGACATCAACGATACCGCTTTTGATCTGGTGGTGGGCGTAGGCGGCGGCAGCGTACTGGATGTAGCGAAACTGCTCTCCGTGCTGTGCCATCCGGCCTCGCCGGGTCTGGATGCGCTGCTGGCGGGTGAAAAACCCAACACGCGCCTTGCATCGCTGCTGATCCCGGCCAGCGCCGGTACCGGCTCCGAAGCTACGCCGAACGCGATCCTCGCCATACCCGAGCAGAGCACCAAAATCGGCATTATCTCCCCGGTACTGCTGCCCGATTACGTGGCGCTGCTGCCGGAACTGACCACCAGCATGCCGCCGCACATCGCCTCCTCGACCGGGATCGACGCCCTGTGCCACCTGATCGAGTGCTTTACCGCCACCGTCGCGAACCCGGTGAGTGATAACGCAGCGCTGATAGGTCTGCGCAAGCTGGTCAATAACATCGAAACCGCCTGCGCCGAGCCGCACAACCTGGCGGCGAAGCTCGAAATGCTGTGGGCGTCCTACTACGGCGGCGTGGCCATCGCCCATGCCGGAACCCATCTGGTGCATGCCCTTTCCTATCCGCTGGGCGGGAAATATCACCTGCCGCATGGGGTGGCGAACGCCATCCTGTTAGCGCCCTGCATGCGCGTGGTGCGCCCGGACGCGGTAGAAAAATTTGCCCAGGTGTGGGATCTGGTGCCTGGCGCCGATACCTCCCTGTCGGTGGAAGCGAAATCCCACGCGCTGGTGGAGTGGTTTGCTGCCCTGGTGCGCCGCCTCAACCTCCCGGACAACCTCGAGACGCTGGGCGTCCCGCGGGATGATATCGCTTCGCTGAGCGATGCCGCCCTGAACGTAAAACGCCTGATGAACAATGCCCCGCGTCAGGTCAGCCATGCCGAGGTACAGGGTGTTTACCAGACCCTGTTCCCCGAACGTTAATATCGAAGGAGTGAACAATGCGTAACAAGATTGAAGGCGTGCTGACGGCGATCGTCACCCCCTTTACCGAGGATGGCGCCCTGCATCTGCCGGGGCTGAAACGCCAGATCCAGCGTCAGCTGGCGGCGGGTAATGGCATTTTCTGTGGCGGCACCAACGGGGAGTTTTTCGTGCTGACCGAAGAGGAAAAAGTGGCCGTCACCCGCGCCTGCGTGGAAGAGGTCGCCGGGCGTGCGCCGGTGGTGGCGCATATCGGGGAGATCTCCACCCGCGCCACTATTCGTCTCGGTAAGCAGATCGAATCCCTGGGGGTGGATGCCGTCTCGGTAATCACCCCGTGGTTTGTACCTTTAACCCAGGCGGAACTGATCGCCCACTACACCGCTATCGCCGATGCCCTGACGGTGCCGGTATTTCTCTACAACATCCCGGCGCGGACCGGCAATACCATTGAGCCGCAGACCGCGCGGGTGCTGGCTTCACACCCGAACATCATCGGCATTAAGGACAGCGCAGGCAGCTACGAGAGCCTGAGCGGATTCCTGAATGCCGTAGCGGATATCGACGATTTCGACGTGCTCAACGGCCCCGACTCGCTCATCCATCAGGGCTATGTTGAAGGTTGTTCGGCCTGTATTTCCGGGCTGGCGAACGTGGCGCCGGAGGCGATCAACGCCATCTGGACGCGTTTCCATGCGGGCGATGTTG
>NZ_JBBCPK010000170.1:0-5013 GCF_037150775.1 Leclercia sp. M50 | reverse complement strand
TGGTGTCGCTCACCGGCTCTATCGCCACTGGCGAATATATCATCGGCCATACCGCCTCGACGATTAAGCGCACCCATATGGAGCTGGGCGGCAAAGCGCCGGTGATCGTCTTTGACGATGCCGATCTCGACGCGGTGGTGGAGGGGGTGCGCACCTTCGGCTTCTACAACGCCGGGCAGGACTGTACCGCCGCCTGTCGTATCTACGCCCAAAAAGGGATATACGCCGCGCTGGTGGAAAAACTAGGGGCCGCGGTCGCCAGCCTGAAGATCGGCGATCCGAATGAGGAGAGCACCGAACTGGGTCCGTTAAGCTCCCAGGCGCATCTCGACCGGGTGTGCAAAGCGGTGGATGAGGCGAAAGCCCTGGGACATGTACAGGTGATCACCGGCGGCAGCAAGCACGACGGTAAAGGTTACTGGTTCCAGCCCACCGTGCTGGCAGGGGCGAAGCAGGAAGATGCCATTGTCCAGCGGGAGGTGTTTGGCCCGGTGGTGAGCGTGACGCCATTCGACGACGAAGAGGAGGTGCTGAACTGGGCCAACGATTCGCAGTATGGGCTGGCCTCTTCCGTGTGGACCCAGGATGTGGGCCGCGCGCACCGCGTCAGCGCCCATCTCCAGTACGGCTGCACCTGGGTGAATACCCACTTTATGCTGGTGAGCGAAATGCCCCACGGCGGGATGAAAATGTCGGGCTACGGCAAGGACATGTCGGTGTATGGTCTGGAAGACTACACCGTGGTTCGTCATATCATGTTTAAGCACTGATCTGTGCCCAGCGCCGGTTACTGCACGGTAACCGGCGCGCAATAATATATTTTATTGAATACATTAACTTAGAAATATATTTTGCTGCCCCTTATCTCAGGGGGAAAATATATCGTTTGGTTTTATAAAATATTTCCTAAATAAAATTTTGAGCGGGCCGATAGAGTAGTCAGACCAGACAAACGGCCCTGTTCATCATGCTTGCAATTAATCATAACGAGATTGCCGGGCTCTCGCTTAAGTCCCGGAAAGCAAACACGACGATGCTTTCTCAAACCATTGAACGCCTGTCATCCGGCTTGCGTATCAATAGCGCGAAGGATGACGCGGCCGGGCAGGCCATTGCCAACCGGATGTTTTCAAATATCAATGCGGATAGCGTTATCTCCCGCGGGCTCGATGACGCCATAAGCCTGGCGCAGACGGCGGAAGGGAGCCTGAGCGATATCGGGAATATGCTGATTAAAGCCAAAAGCCTGGCGATCCAGGCGGCGAACGGCACGCTGTCGCCGTCTGACCGGGAGAGTATCAACCAGGAGTATCAGCAGATCCTGGCGACCATTACCCAGGTCTCGGAGCAGACTGAGATCTTCGGTCAATATCCGTTGGCGACCGATAAGCCGGTATTACCGCCGCAATTAATCGGCGACGTACCACCGTAAAACAACAAATTCCCGCTAGCCGGAACCGATTATTCATTCAGTTCTGGAATTATTCCGCTGGCCTATATTCCGGCCGGGTCGACGAATATCACCATCACCATTGATTCGCTGGGTCTGGATGACGATCTACAGTTATTCACCCGGGATGGAAAACATCTCGCCGGGACACCTTTATCCGGCCCTGATGCGGATTATACCTGGGTCAGCCGCGGCATCACCGATGGCACTAAAGCCACCGCATCGGTACTGACGGCTAAAAACGGTTTCAGCAGCGGGGCGGTTTATGACGATAGCCAGCTGATTGAGGGCGGCCCGAGCTGGAGCCTCAGCGGGGAATCGCTTAACTATAACGGGATGACCATTACCTACAGCGGCGATGGCGATCGCTATGAAGATAAAGCGATTGGCGCCTGGAACGACGGGGCTAACGGTTCGAACCGCATCGAACGCATGACGCTGGATACCGTCACCGAAGATCTGCTGGTGATGGTAGTGGGGAGCGGATCCTTTACCAGCAACATTACCTGGGGAACCTTGCCGACGCCGACAATGACCCCGGCGGTTCCGCCGAAGCAGAGCCGTCCCATAGAGGTGGTGACCAGCGCCAATTTTGGGGAGCAGATGCAAACCACCACCATCGAGCCGACCCCGACGGATTTAAAGACGCTGCAGCTGGAAAATAGCGATATGGCCTCCGAGGCGGGGGCCAGAAAATGTATGGGATTACTGGATGCCGCGCTGGAGAAAGTGAGCAGCTATCGTGGGCAGTATGGCGCAATGATGAACCGGTTTGAATCCAGCAAAGCGGTGCTTTCACAGCAGGCTGTGGCGATGCAGGCTGCCCGCAGCCGCATCCAGGATGCCGACTATGCCGCCGAGGCCAGCCAGCTTGCCCGGGCGCAGATCCTGGCGCAGAGCCAGAATGCGGCCCTGAAAATGGCGAATCAGGTGCCGCAAACGGTGCTTGAACTGCTCAAAATGTAAGAAGGGGCGGCGAGGTAATCTACCAGCCGCACACCTCGTGCTCGTTTTCCGTGTCGTAGGCGCGCACGGTGTTCACCAGCTCTTTCACCACGTCGGCAGCGACATCCGGGACGAGCAGCTCCATGGGGGCATCCGTCTCGTAATCCACCGACACCCCGTTGCTGTTATTGGTGACGGTAACGGTATACGTTGCTTTGCCCATGACGTTACTCCTTGTGAGTATTAACGACTTTACCCAAGCCTGCGCCATTCAGCGTCACCTCAGGGTCGGCAAAAAAGTCGATATTGAACACGGTGTCCTCGGTCATGAGTTCGATGCGATGCCATTTTTGCGGCGGGGAAATACCGAAACTTCCGGCTTCAATCAACAGCTCCATATCAGGTTCGGTGGCGTCGCCGTCCGGAAATCCAAAATATTTTACGGCGCCCTGCATCACGGACAGACGGCCATAGACGCCTGCTTTGGTGTTGTGATGGGTGAAAAGCGCGGCAGGTGCAGTCTCTTTAGTCCAGAAGGGAGTGGCACGGGTATGCACAAAATTGGCAGGAATACGTAACATAGTTAGCTCCTCAGGCGTGAGAACGCCCGGCAAATTTTAGAACCTCGGGTTCAACAAAAAAATCGATATTAAAGAGGGTATCGTCACTCATCAGCTCGATGTGATGCCAGCGTTCAGGCGGGAAAACAGCAAAATGGCCGCTTTCAATGATCAATGTGGTGTCCGGATCGGGTGACGTTTCATCGGTATAACCCAGATAACGCACGGCACCCTGCATCACGCTAAGACGCGGATAGACGCCGGGACGGGTGCCGGTATCCAGATGACGCTTAAAAATGGCCGGCGGGGCAGTCTCTTTGTTCCAGAACGGTGTGGAACGGGTGTGAATAGAGTGTTGCGGAATACGCAGCATAACGTCCTCCCTGTGGATGAGGTCATTACAGCTCGGGTGATGGCTATTTTGTATCATAAATTGCATTTTAAATGCAACTTTAAAGGGGGGGGCTTTTTCCAGGCTATACTTATCTACGCCGAAGGCCACAAAGGAGAGTCTGATGCTACAAGTCGATAAAGACAAATCCCGCAAAGTACCCGATTCGGGTAACAAAAAGCCTCAACCGGTTAAGAAGTAGAACCGGACTTCCAGGGCCGCAAAATGCGGTCCTGGTCAGCGTTTGTCCCGCCAGTTCCCGCCAAAAAGTTGTAGCAAGATATACCTAACTGTTATTACCACGCAAAAACTGTGGATAATGTGTAACAAAAATACTTGATCCATATCAACATATGTCGCATATTGCGCGCGGTTATTGAACAGCACTTTGGGTATTTGAAATGACGTTGTATCAAAAGATGTTAATGTTTTACGCCGTCATGGCGGCCATCAGCGCGCTTATCACCTGGTTTCTCTCTAAAGATCGCAAACGTATCCGCTTCCTGAGCGCCTTTCTGGTGGGCTCCACCTGGCCGATGAGTTTTCCAGTTGCGCTGCTGATTTCGCTTTTCTGACAACGCCCCCCGTTTTACGTTACGGCGATAGCATTCCTCTTTGATGAGCTGTATAAAAACACAGTTGTCTGAAAAGGAGTGCTTATGAACAGCTTTTATTCGCAACAGGCCCGTTGCCTGGTGCGTTGGCAGGAACTGCCCGGGAAGGGGGAACCCCTGGTCTTCATCCACGGTCTCGGCTGCGCCTCTTCCTACGAGTATCCCCGGATAGTTTGCGATCCTCAGTTCGGCTCCCGCCGGGCTATTCTTATCGATCTCCCCGGTAGTGGTTACAGTGATAAACCAGAAGCTTATACCTATCAGACCTCAGCGCAGGCGCAGGTGGTCATCGAACTGCTCAACCATTTAGCCCTAACCTCATTCTGGTTGTATGGCACAGCATGGGCGGCAGCATAGCAATAGAAACGGCTGAACTGGCCGGGGATCGTCTGTCAGGGTTGATCGTGTCTGAACCCAATTTTCATGCTGGCGGGGGCATGTTCAGCCGGGGTATCGCTGCTCAGACGGAGGAGGAGTTTGTCAGTGCCGGTTATCAGGCCATGCTGTCGGCGGAAACCTCACCCTGGAAGGGTTGCCTCCAAAGCACTGCCCCCTGGGCAGTGTGGCGCGGAGCAACGAGCCAGGTTAATGGGGTACAGCCCAGCTGGAGCGAGCGCTATTTGCAGCTGAGTTGCCCGATATGGCTGATTTTTGGCGAGCTTTCGCTGCCGGGTACCGATCTGGATGAGATGCGCCAGCAGGGTGTCGCAGTGAAAATGATCCCTGATGCTGGACATTCGATGTCGTGGGAGAACCCATCGGCGCTGGCGAAGGCGTTGTTCGACTGTATGCATCAGGAATAGCGATCCGTCTATGACGAGCCGCAGGGTAGCAGGGTAGTTCCATCAAACGTCTGTTTCAGACTAACAAGATCTGCAATGCTCTGCGATCGTCATGGGTAATATCATGCGGCTGCTCTCCCAGACGGGTTAAGCGTGGCGTAGTGCTGTTAACCACAGTTTGTAGGCCGGGCAAACGCAGTGCCGCCCGGCGCAACACTGCCGGGTGGCGGCTTCGCCTTACCCGGCCTACAAAACTGCGATCGGCATGGGT
>NZ_JBBCPK010000169.1:0-5034 GCF_037150775.1 Leclercia sp. M50 | reverse complement strand
CTGGAAAGCGGCAAAGCCCTGCTGCACCAGTTCTTCCGTCGGATTCGGGAAGACCGCGTCAAACAGGTGATACGACATCTGCTCTGCGTCGAGGGCGGTAAACAGGCTGTCGAGCAGGCCCATTTTTACCAGCTGACCGTCGGTGACAATCAGCGCGGTGCCCCACTGTTTGTTTGCCACCAGCTTAACCATATCGCCGATTGCGCCTGCGCCGTGCAGGCTGATTTTCGGCAGCGCCAACATAAAGCTCATGATAATTCTCCTTAATTACGGTGATTTTTATGCCCGGCGGCGCTGCGCTTGTACACAGCGCCACCCGGCACTAGATCCGTCTTCGCTGCATCACGCGGCGGGTGATGATCGGCAGGGAGATCACCACAATCAGCATCGCGCCGATAATTACCGACATCACGATGCCCGGCACGTTGAGCAGGCTCAGGCCGAAGGTGACCAGCCCCATCAGGAAGGCGGCGATAATCACGCCTACCATGCTGCCGGACCCGCCGAGAATATTGACCCCGCCAAGCACCGCCATGGTCACCACCGCCAGCTCCCAGCCCATCGCAATCGTCGGGCGGGTACTGCCCAGACGCGAGGTGAGCAGCACCGAGGCTAGCCCGGCCATCAGCCCCACCAGGGCGAAGAGGATCAGATTGTGACGCTTGACGTTGATGCCGGAATACCATGCCCCGGTGGGGTTATTGCCGATGGCGTAGGTACGACGCCCGAAGTTGGTTTTGTGCAGCACGAAGGCAAACACCACCGCCAGCACCATAAACAGCGCGAACTCAAACGACAGTGCACCCCAGACGTATCCCTGGCCGAACCAGGCGAAGCTCTCCGGCCAGCTATTAAGCGCCTGGTCACCCAGCAGAATGTAGGTGATGCCGCGATAGAGGCTCATGGTGCCGATGGTGATCACAATCGACGACAGGTTAAAGCGGGTCACCAGCAGGCCGTTGAACAGCCCGCACAGCAGGCCAACCCCTAACCCCACGCAGACCAGCCACGGTGTATCCAGCCCCGCCGCCGCGCAGAAGCCCATCACCGTGGAGCTCAGGGCGATAGTGGAGGCCACCGACAGGTCAATCTCCCGGGCGATAATCAGCATCGCCATCGGCAGCACGATGATCGCCTTTTCGGTGAAGTTGAAGGTCGCATCCGACAGGTTCCAGATATTCAGGAAGTACGGGGAGGCCAGGGCATTGCCCACGAACACCGCCAGGGTGACCGCCAGCAGAAAACCCTCCCAGCATAGCAGGTGCTGGAAAATGCCCGCCGGAGCCGGGGTATTTTTCATCTCTTCAGAGGTCATCACTTTACTCATGATCTTACCGCCTGTTTCTGACGTGCCAGCGCCGCATCGCGCAGGATCAGCCGTCCTTTGCGCTTGTTGCCGCGTTCATTGAGCAGCACCGCAATCACAATCACCGTCCCGGAAATCGCCATCTGCCAGAATGGCGATACGCCGATCACCGGCAGGGCATTGTTGATGACGCCGAGGAAGAGCGCCCCGCACAGGCAACCTAACACCCGGCCCGTACCGCCCATGGTGCTGATGCCGCCGATCACGCAGGCCGCCACCACCTGAAGCTCAAAGCCGTTCGCCACGTCGACATAGGCCACCGCGAAGCGCGAGATCCACAGATAGCCGCAGAACCCGGCCAGCGCCCCGGAGAGGCAGAAGCTGACAAACTGCATTTTGCCGGCGTTGATCCCGGTGTAGTACGCCGCCGTGGCGTTACCGCCCGCGGTATAGAGCGCCCGCCCGGTGCGGCTGTAGCGCAGGAAATAGCCCACCAGCAGCAGGGCGGCGATGGCGCACCAGCTCAGCACCGGTAAACCCAGCACCGACGCACGCGGCAGGCCGAGGAAATCGGCCCCCATCTGGTTAGAGTTGACCCAGCCCCCGCCGGAGAGCAGAAAGATAATCCCGCGGTAGATGCTCATGGTGCCAAGCGTCACCACAATCGCCGGGATGCCCATCTTCCACACCAGCAGACCGTTGATAACGCCCATCAGCAGGCCCAGGGCCGTCGCAAGGATGAGCAGCACCCAGACCGGCACCTCGGGGTAATGAAAGTTAATCAGGGCGACAATCATCCCGGTCAGCGCCAGGTTGGCCGCCATCGACAGGTCGATGCCTTTGGTGAGCAGCACCATCATCTGGCCGAGGGCGAGGATGATCAGAATCGAGGTGTCGTTAAACATCTCCACCAGGTTGCCCGGCGCGATAAACGACGGGACGCGGGTGCCGATGGCGATCACCATCAGCACAATCACCGCCGCCAGCAGCGCCTCGCGGTGTTTAAGCAGTTGTTGCACCATTATGCGGCCTCCTGTCTGGCACCGCTGGCGGCGCTGACGATGGCTTCCGCCGTCGCGCCCCCCGCCTGATGCTCCGCCACCATTAACCCTTCATGCATGACGATGATCCTGTCGGCCATGCCCATCACTTCCGGCAGTTCAGAGGAGACCATGATCACCGCCAGCCCCTGACCGACCAGCTCGGACATAAACTGATGCACCGCCGCTTTGGAGCCGATATCGATCCCTTTGGTCGGTTCATCCAGAATGATGACGTCAGGATGGGTCGCCAGCCATTTGCCAATCACCACTTTCTGCTGGTTGCCGCCAGAGAGGGTTTCCACCGCCTGTTTCCAGCTAAAGGCTTTCACCTGTAGCCGCTTTGCATATTCATCCGCCAGCTGCCACTCGCGCGCGTCGTTCAGCACGCCGCTGGCGTTGAGTTTGCCAAGCTGGGGCAGGCTGATGTTCTGGGCAATCGACAGCTCGATAATCGCCCCCTGCTTCTGGCGCTCTTCCGGCACGCAGACGATCCCGGCTCTGATGGCGTCCGCCGGCTGGCGGAAATGCTGCGCTTTGCCGTTCAGCACAATGCTGCCGGAGGAGGGGCGCGAGACGCCGGAGAGCGCCTGCATCAGCTCGGTACGCCCGGCACCTACCAGGCCATAGAAGCCGAGGATTTCGCCTTTGCGCAGGGTAAACGAAATATTGGCGAACTCGGTGGGGTGGCAGAGATCCTGCACCTCCAGGACGATGTCGCCCTTCTCACATTCCACCTTCGGGAAGGTCTGGGTAATGGCGCGCCCCACCATCATCGCCACCATCCGCTCTTCGGTGATGTCGTTGATGGCCCCGGCGCCGACAAACACACCGTCGCGCAGGATGGTGTAGTGATCCGCCAGCTCAAAAATCTCGTCGAATTTGTGGGAGATAAAGAGGATGGCTTTTCCCTCCTGCTTTAAGCGTTCGACAATCTGATAGAACTCGAGGATTTCATGCTGCGACAGGGCGGCGGTGGGCTCATCGAGGATCACCACCTGGGCATCAAACGAGAGCGCACGGGCAATGGCCACCATATGCCGCTGGGCGATGCTCAGGGTTTTCAGCGTCGCGCGCGGGTCAATCTGCACCTCCAGACGGGTGAGGATCGCCTGCGCCCGGCGGTGCATCTCCGGCCAGTCGAGCTTTTTGAAAAAGCCTTTATAGATATACTGACCGACAAAAATATTTTCGGTGACCGACAGCTCATCGAACAGCACGGTCTCCTGGTGGATGGCGGTAATCCCCACCTTGTGCGCCGCGTCAGGGGTCGGCAGCTGGATGGGGATCGCTTTATAGAGGATTTCGCCCTCGTCGGGCTGGTAGATGCCGGTCATCACTTTCACCAGCGTCGATTTGCCCGCGCCGTTTTCACCGATCAACGCGGTGACTTTGCCGGGCCAGAGTTCAAGCTGCACGTTCTCAAGGGCACGCACGCCAGGGAAAACCTTGGTGATGCCGTTGAGTGCCAGTAATGGGGTCATGATAGTTCTCCACCATAGGGGATTTTGTAGGCCGGATGGCGCTACGCTTATCCGGCCTACAAAACGCATCAGAAGATTTTCGAGAACTTATCAATGTTGCTGGCATCGTAAACGAACGGCTCCGCCATCGCGCCGTTGCCGTCGGCATCCAGCTTCACTTTGCCCAGTTTGCCCATGCTGGCTTCGTCTTTGGTCGCCGTGCCTTTCACCAGATCATCCGCTAAGTAAGTCGCGGCATACCCAAGGTCAATCGGGTTCCAGATGGCGAAGCTCTTGCTGGCGCCGGATTTCACCGCGCCCGCCATTTCAGACGGCAACCCTAAGCCGGTGACGTACACTTTGCCGATCTTGCCCTGGTCTTTCACCGCCTGCGCCGCCGCCACGATGCCGACTGACGACGGGGAGACGATCACTTTCAGATCCGGGTAGGTTTTCAGCAGGCCAACCGCTTCGCGGTAGCTCTTGTCAGAGAGATCGTCGCCATAGGCCACGGTCACCAGATTGACGGACGGGTACTGCGGCAGCACCTTTTTCATCTCGGCAATCCAGGTGTTCTGGTTAGTAGAGGTAGGGGTAGCGCTCAGCACCGCCACGTCGCCTTTCTCCACATTCAGCGCTTTCAGCGCGTCGGCCGCCAGCTTGACATTGGTCTCGCCAATCAGCGCGTTATTAGAAGGGTTGAGGTGGATCTGGCGCCCGGCTTTCGCCACGCCGGAATCCCAGGAGACCACTTTGATCCCGCGCTGCATCGCTTTTTTCAGCACCGGCACCACGGCGTCAGGATCGTTGGCGGAGATGGCGATCGCATCGACACCCTGAGCGATCAACCCGTTCAGTACTTCGATCTGCGCTTCTGCGGTGGTGGTGGTCGGGCCGGTATAGATGACTTTGACATCCCCCAACTCTTTAGCTGCCTCCTGGGCACCCACGTTTGCCGCTTCAAAGAAGCCGTTACCTAAGGATTTCGCCACCAGGGCGATTTTCACTTCAGCTAAAGCAGAACCGGACAACGCCAGGGCGGCAACGGTGAGGATCAAGCTTGTCTTTATTTTCATTGCTTTTACTCCACTTAATTGAGTTTTGTAGGGTTTGTCCATTTTCCTGACGACGCGGATTGGCGCAGATGTTACACACCTCCTGCTCGGTAAAGGTGCGGCAGTCGGCACAGTGGCCAATTTCTGACATGGCGCGGGTCAGGGCCTGC
>NZ_JBBCPK010000168.1:0-5041 GCF_037150775.1 Leclercia sp. M50 | reverse complement strand
GCTGGATATGGAAACAGCGCGACGGCGTCAGCTCCTCCGGCGTGGCCTCCCGCAGCAGGGGCAGCAGGGGCCGGAACGAGTCGATAAAGGTTTCATACATCAGGTTCTGCTCGCTGAGCTGCCAGCACTCCTCCACCCGGGCGCGCAGCGCGGCGCGGGAGAGCGCCAGCGGCGAATGCGCCTCAAAGCAGATGACGTTTTCCGCCACGCCCGCTTCATGCAACAGGGTCTGTACGTCTGCCAGCTGTTGCGACGGCGAGGCCATCAGGCTCGGCGCCAGGGTGCCGAAGCCCTGCCAGATCAGCTGCTTTTTCACATCCGCCAGCGTGGTTTTGTCCATCCCTTCAGAGAGCAGCAGCAGCCATTTGCCGTCCCAGGCCGGTAGCTCTGCGCGATAAATTTTGGTTTCGGCCCGGCGGGTTAAACGCAATCCTTTGTCGCTCAGGCGGTAGAAGCTGCGTCTGCCGATGCGAACCACATCCAGCCAGCCCTCTTTATTAAGACGGAACAGCGCGGTGCGCACGAAGCGCTCGCCGAATCCCATCCCCTCCAGCAGGGCCGCCAGGCTTCCCAGCCAGACTTCACCGCCGCGATGGGACAGGGCATCACCGTACAGGGAGGAGATCAGCGAGGTGCCGCTGACGGGAACGGAGCTGACAGCGTGCTGGATAAAGGCGTCGAGTTTACTCATGTGATTCATTCTGTTGTGATTATTTTCGCGGATGAATCATAGCATAGCGCTAAAAGCGCGACCCTCCCTAATACGCAGAGGGTCGCGGACGGCCTTAGCTGTTGGCTGCGGCCTTACGCAGATCGAAGACGCGGCAGGCTTTGCCTTCGGAACGCGGAATGCTGCCGCAGTTGACGATCGTCACGTCGGTAGAGATCCCCACCATCGACTTAATGCGGTGGCGCAGCTGGTGGCAGACGTTGCAGCGCTGTTCGTGGGTCAGCGACAGGCTGCTCTCTTTCAGCTCCACCTTCACCGAAAGTGAATCAAGATGGCCCCGACGGTTCACCTCCAGCTGATAGTGCGGCGACAGGTGCTCAAACTTGACGATCTCCTCTTCCAGCTGGGACGGGAAGACGTTGACGCCGCGGATGATCAGCATATCGTCGCTGCGGCCGCTGATCCTGTCCATGCGGCGCATGGTGCGGGCGGTGCCCGGCAGCAGGCGGGTCAGGTCGCGGGTGCGGTAGCGGATCACCGGCAGCGCCTCTTTGGTGAGGGTGGTGAAGAGCAGTTCCCCCTGCTCACCATCGGCCAGCGGCGTGCCGTCGTTCGGGTTGACGATCTCCGGGTAGAAGTGATCTTCCCAGATGGTCGGTCCGTCGGCGGTTTCGATGCACTCCATCGCCACCCCCGGCCCCATCACTTCGGAGAGCCCATAGATATCCAGAGCGGTAATACCGAGGCGTATTTCAATTTCCCGGCGCATCGCCAGGGTCCAGGGCTCAGCGCCAAAAACGCCCACGCGCAGGGAGCACTGGCTGGCATCACCCCCCATCTGGCGCTCAAGCTCTTCGATCAGGTTGAGGCAATAAGAAGGCGTCACCATGATCATGTCCGGCTTAAAATCGCGGATCAGCTGGGCCTGTTTTTCGGTCTGGCCGCCGGACATCGGGATCACCGTGGCGCCTAAACGCTCGGCGCCGTAGTGGGCGCCCAGCCCGCCGGTAAACAGGCCATAGCCGTAGGCGACATGAATTTTGTCCTTCGCGCTGCCCCCCGCGGCGCGCAGCGAGCGGGCCACGATGTTGGCCCAGTTATCAATGTCGTTCTGCGTGTAGCCGACCACGGTGGGTTTACCGGTGGTGCCCGAAGAGGCGTGAATACGCACCACCTGTTCCATCGGCACCGCAAAGGTATCAAACGGATAGTTGTCACGCAGATCCTGCTTGGTGGTGCACGGGAACTTGCGAATATCCGCTAACTCTTTGAAATCGTCAGGATGCACGCCCGCCGCATCAAACTTGCGTTTGTACATGGGGACGTTGTTATAAGCGTGTTCTAACGTCCACTTCATACGCTCGGTTTGCAGGGCCTGCAGCTCATCAAGGGAGGCGGTTTCGATGGGGTCAAGATGTGTTGCCGTCGTGGTTGCAGTTGACGTTGCGGTTGTCGCTGTATTTATCATTGTCGTAGTCATCGTAGGGTACTCGCTTTTTATAATTGTTCAGACACGCTCAAGGATCATGGCAATGCCCTGACCGACACCAATGCACATCGTACAGAGCGCATAGCGCCCTTTACGACGATGCAGCTCGTTGCTGGCGGCCAGCGCCAGGCGGGCCCCGCTCATACCCAGCGGATGGCCTAAGGCAATTGCCCCGCCGTTGGGGTTAACGTGCGGCGCATCATCCGGCAGCCCCAGCTCACGCAGCACCCCCAGCGCCTGGGAGGCGAAGGCTTCGTTCAGCTCGATAACGTCCATGTCGTTGATGCTCAGCCCGGCGCGCTCCAGCACCCGACGGGTGGCAGGCACCGGGCCCAGCCCCATCAGACGCGGCTCAACGCCAGCGGTCGCCATCGCCACGATGCGGGTACGCGGGATCAGGCCCTGGGCTGCCGCCATCTTCTCGCTGGCGACAATCAGCGCCGCAGCGCCATCGTTCACGCCAGAAGCGTTACCGGCGGTAACCACACCGCCCGCCCGGAAAGGGGCTTTCAGCCCGGCCAGCATTTCGAGGGTGGTGTCCGGGCGCAGATGCTCGTCATGCACCACTTCGGTGACCGCCCCTTTTTTGCCTTTAATGACGACCGGCACGATCTCCTGCGCCAGAATGCCGTTAGCCTGGGCCTGAGCGGTACGCTGCTGGCTGCGCAGGGCGAAGGCGTCCTGATCCTCACGGGAAATCTTTAACAATTCCGCTACATTCTCTGCCGTTTCCGGCATGCTGTCAGAACCAAATTGCTGCGCCATGAGCGGGTTCACAAAACGCCAGCCGATAGTGGTATCGAAAATTTCATTCTGCCGCTGGAAGGCGCTGGTCGCTTTGCCCATCACGAAAGGCGCGCGGGACATCGACTCCACACCCCCGGCAATCATCAGGTCGCCATCACCGGCGCGGATGGCGCGGGCAGCAAAGCCCAGCGCATCCAGACCGGAGCCGCAAAGGCGGTTCAGGGTAGTGCCGGAGACGGTCTGCGGCAGCCCGGCTAACAGCAGGGACATTCGCGCCACGTTACGGTTGTCTTCCCCCGCCTGGTTCGCGCAGCCAAAGATCACATCGTCGATGCGCTCCGCATCCAGACCCGGGTTACGCGCCAGCAGTTCGCGCAGCGGGATGGCGCCCAGGTCGTCCGCGCGCACACCGGACAGCGCACCGGCATAGCGACCGATTGGGGTTCTGATCCCGTCACAGATAAAGGCGTCACGCATCATGCTTCTCCTGTCACAGTGCCGCCGATGCGGTGGGATTTCCCACGGAACAGGGCAACCGTTTTCTGTTGTTGATTAACGATTTCAATGTCGTATACGCCGGTCTGTTTCCCCTGATGGCGCACCTGCGCCGTGGCGGTGAGCTTATCGTGGGCAAACGCCGGACGGACAAAATCGATGGTGCAGCCTGAGGCCACCGCCGCCAGCCCCTGGCTGTTGCAGGCGTAGGCGAAAGCGGTATCGGCGAGGGTAAACAGCTGTCCGCCGTGACAGCTCTTGTGGCCGTTGAGCATCTGCGGCGTGACGGTCATGGTCAACACGGCGACGCCGTCATCCATCTCAATAATGTCGATGCCATAAGCCTGGGCGCAGGCATCGTTTTCATACATGGCGCGGGCGTTGCGCCAGGCGTTATGACTCATAGCTACTCTCCAGAAGCGCGCGCTGGCGCAGCAGGGATGAAGGACGGTAACGCTCTTCGCCGTAATGGCGTTGCAGGTTTTCCAGCAGGCACAGCAGACGCTGCCAGCCAAGCTGTTCTCCCCAGGCCAGCGGGCCGCGCGGGTAGTTCACCCCGAGGCGCATGGCGGTATCGATATCTTCTTCACTGGCGACCCCTTTTTGCAGGGCGTCGAGGGCTTCGTTGACAATCATCGCCACCGTGCGCCAGATCAGCAGGCCGGGATAATCCGCCACCTGCAGCACGCGCTTGCCCTGCTGCTGGAAGTGGCGCACCGCTTTCCGTGTCGCGGCTGTCGGGTTGCTGGCCGCGGCGGCAATCACCGCCACGTCGCTCTCCTGTCTGTCGAACACCACCACCGGCTGTGCGTAGCGGTTCGCCAGCGCCTGGGCGGTCTCACCCCGGGTTTCGATCAGCAGTACGCCGTCGATTTCAGTGACACCGTCACTTTTTTTCTGCTGATGCGTGACACTGTAACTATCGTTCACCTCTGCCAGCCAGTTAACGGCAGGCTTTTCGTTACGCCAGTTGTAAACGCCCTGCCCACTCTTCTTGCCGAGACGCCCACCCAGCACCAGCTCCTGCTGCACCAGTGACGGCAGGAAACGGCGCTCCTGCCAGAAGGCGTTAAATACTGAGCAGGTCACGGCGAAGTTGACGTCCTGGCCGATCATATCGGTCAGCTCCAGCGGCCCCATCGGGAAGCCTGCGCCTTCGCGCAGCGCCGCGTCGATGACTTCCGGGGCGGCAACCTGCTCTTCCAGCGCCCGCCAGGCTTCGGCATAGTACGGACGCGCCACGCGGTTAACGATAAAGCCCGGCGTTGACTGGCAGCGCACCGGCTGTTTGCCCCAGCGCGTCGCCAGCTCGCTCAGCTGTTCGACCACTTCCCCGGAGGTCGCCAGGCCGCTTACCACTTCCACCAGCTTCATCACCGGGGCCGGGTTAAAGAAGTGCAGCCCCGCCACGCGCTCAGGATGGCGCAGGTCGGCGGCAATGGCGGTAATGGAGATGGACGAGGTATTGCTGGTCAACAGCGTGTTAGCCGGGCAGATCTCCGCCAGTTGGGCAAAGAGCGCCTTTTTAACGGCCATTTGCTCAGAGGCGGCTTCAATCACCAGGTCAGCCTTCGCCAGCGCGTGGATGTCGGTAACGGGCACCAGACGCTGGAGCGTCTGTTCGGTGTCATGCGGGGCGA
>NZ_JBBCPK010000167.1:0-5276 GCF_037150775.1 Leclercia sp. M50 | reverse complement strand
CTGGCAGTTCCCTACTCTCGCATGGGGAGACCCCACACTACCATCGGCGCTACGGCGTTTCACTTCTGAGTTCGGCATGGGGTCAGGTGGGACCACCGCGCTACAGCCGCCAGGCAAATTCTTGGTGCTCTGTACGCAATACTTTATCGCATCAGCCGCGTTGGCCGCGCTCGTAAAGTCAGTCACATACTTCAGTATGCTCCTTCCTTTCCTTCGCTTGCCGCCTTGCTGCTGCGCAAACTATTGTGTACTTAACTCTGAATCAATGCTGAAAATCTTCTCAAACCCACCGAAACAGCTTCGGCGTTGTAAGGTTAAGCCTCACGGTTCATTAGTACCGGTTAGCTCAACGCATCGCTGCGCTTACACACCCGGCCTATCAACGTCGTCGTCTTCAACGTTCCTTCAGGACCCTCAAAGGGTCAGGGAGAACTCATCTCGGGGCAAGTTTCGTGCTTAGATGCTTTCAGCACTTATCTCTTCCGCATTTAGCTACCGGGCAGTGCCATTGGCATGACAACCCGAACACCAGTGATGCGTCCACTCCGGTCCTCTCGTACTAGGAGCAGCCCCCCTCAATTCTCCAGCGCCCACGGCAGATAGGGACCGAACTGTCTCACGACGTTCTAAACCCAGCTCGCGTACCACTTTAAATGGCGAACAGCCATACCCTTGGGACCTACTTCAGCCCCAGGATGTGATGAGCCGACATCGAGGTGCCAAACACCGCCGTCGATATGAACTCTTGGGCGGTATCAGCCTGTTATCCCCGGAGTACCTTTTATCCGTTGAGCGATGGCCCTTCCATACAGAACCACCGGATCACTATGACCTGCTTTCGCACCTGCTCGAGCCGTCACTCTCGCAGTCAAGCCAGCTTATGCCATTGCACTAACCTCCTGATGTCCGACCAGGATTAGCTGACCTTCGTGCTCCTCCGTTACTCTTTAGGAGGAGACCGCCCCAGTCAAACTACCCACCAGACACTGTCCGCAACCCGGATCACGGGTCTACGTTAGAACACCAGCCATTAAAGGGTGGTATTTCAAGGATGGCTCCACGCAGACTGGCGTCCACGCTTCAAAGCCTCCCACCTATCCTACACATCAAGGACCAGTGTTCAGTGTCAAGCTATAGTAAAGGTTCACGGGGTCTTTCCGTCTTGCCGCGGGTACACTGCATCTTCACAGCGATTTCAATTTCACTGAGTCTCGGGTGGAGACAGCCTGGCCATCATTACGCCATTCGTGCAGGTCGGAACTTACCCGACAAGGAATTTCGCTACCTTAGGACCGTTATAGTTACGGCCGCCGTTTACCGGGGCTTCGATCAAGAGCTTCGCGTTGCCGCTGACCCCATCAATTAACCTTCCGGCACCGGGCAGGCGTCACACCGTATACGTCCACTTTCGTGTTTGCACAGTGCTGTGTTTTTAATAAACAGTTGCAGCCAGCTGGTATCTTCGACTGATTTCAGCTCCACCCGCAGGGGCTTCACCTACATATCAGCGTGCCTTCTCCCGAAGTTACGGCACCATTTTGCCTAGTTCCTTCACCCGAGTTCTCTCAAGCGCCTTGGTATTCTCTACCTGACCACCTGTGTCGGTTTGGGGTACGATTTGATGTTACCTGATGCTTAGAGGCTTTTCCTGGAAGCAGGGCATTTGTTGCTTCAGCACCGTAGTGCCTCGTCATCACACCTCAGCGTTAACAAGGTACCGGATTTACCTGGAACCTCCGCCTACATGCTTAAACCGGGACAACCGTCGCCCGGCCAACATAGCCTTCTCCGTCCCCCCTTCGCAGTAACACCGAGTACAGGAATATTAACCTGTTTCCCATCGACTACGCCTTTCGGCCTCGCCTTAGGGGTCGACTCACCCTGCCCCGATTAACGTTGGACAGGAACCCTTGGTCTTCCGGCGAGCGGGCTTTTCACCCGCTTTATCGTTACTTATGTCAGCATTCGCACTTCTGATACCTCCAGCATGCCTCACAGCACACCTTCGCAGGCTTACAGAACGCTCCCCTACCCAACAACACATAGTGTCGCTGCCGCAGCTTCGGTGCATGGTTTAGCCCCGTTACATCTTCCGCGCAGGCCGACTCGACCAGTGAGCTATTACGCTTTCTTTAAATGATGGCTGCTTCTAAGCCAACATCCTGGCTGTCTGTGCCTTCCCACATCGTTTCCCACTTAACCATGACTTTGGGACCTTAGCTGGCGGTCTGGGTTGTTTCCCTCTTCACGACGGACGTTAGCACCCGCCGTGTGTCTCCCGTGATAACATTCTCCGGTATTCGCAGTTTGCATCGGGTTGGTAAGCCGGGATGGCCCCCTAGCCGAAACAGTGCTCTACCCCCGGAGATGAGTTCACGAGGCGCTACCTAAATAGCTTTCGGGGAGAACCAGCTATCTCCCGGTTTGATTGGCCTTTCACCCCCAGCCACAGGTCATCCGCTAATTTTTCAACATTAGTCGGTTCGGTCCTCCAGTTAGTGTTACCCAACCTTCAACCTGCCCATGGCTAGATCACCGGGTTTCGGGTCTATACCCTGCAACTTAACGCCCAGTTAAGACTCGGTTTCCCTTCGGCTCCCCTATACGGTTAACCTTGCTACAGAATATAAGTCGCTGACCCATTATACAAAAGGTACGCAGTCACACCCGAAGGTGCTCCCACTGCTTGTACGTACACGGTTTCAGGTTCTTTTTCACTCCCCTCGCCGGGGTTCTTTTCGCCTTTCCCTCACGGTACTGGTTCACTATCGGTCAGTCAGGAGTATTTAGCCTTGGAGGATGGTCCCCCCATATTCAGACAGGATACCACGTGTCCCGCCCTACTCTTCGAGTTCACAGCAAGTGTGCTTTCGTGTACGGGAGTATCACCCTGTACCCTGCGACTTTCCAGACGCTTCCACTAACACACAAGCTGATTCAGACTCCGGGCTGCTCCCCGTTCGCTCGCCGCTACTGGGGGAATCTCGGTTGATTTCTTTTCCTCGGGGTACTTAGATGTTTCAGTTCCCCCGGTTCGCCTCGTTAGCCTATGTATTCAGCTAACGATAGTGTGACGAATCACACTGGGTTTCCCCATTCGGACATCGCCGGGTCAAGGGTTCATATCACCTCGCCGGCGCTTTTCGCAGATTAGCACGTCCTTCATCGCCTCTGACTGCCAGGGCATCCACCGTGTACGCTTAGTCGCTTAACCTCACAACCCGAAGCTGTTTCACTTCGTGTTGTGAAAATCTGAGAGACTCGAACACACCTTCATCTGTTCTTATTACGGAGAACAGACACAGTGTGTCGTTTCAATTTTCAGCTTGATCCAGATTTTTAAAGAGCAAAACTTCGCAGCGCACCTTCGCAGGTACACTCTGAAGTTTTCAGTTTTTCGCAGTAAAGATGGTGGAGCTATGCGGGATCGAACCGCAGACCTCCTGCGTGCAAGGCAGGCGCTCTCCCAGCTGAGCTATAGCCCCATCGTGGTCAATCTCTTCAAATTTGCGTTGCAAATTTGGTAGGCCTGAGTGGACTTGAACCACCGACCTCACCCTTATCAGGGGTGCGCTCTAACCACCTGAGCTACAAGCCTGCAGAGATTTTTTACTGCTAATTTTCATCAGACAATCTGTGTGAGCACTACAAAGGCAGGTTCTTTAAGGTAAGGAGGTGATCCAACCGCAGGTTCCCCTACGGTTACCTTGTTACGACTTCACCCCAGTCATGAATCACAAAGTGGTAAGCGCCCTCCCGAAGGTTAAGCTACCTACTTCTTTTGCAACCCACTCCCATGGTGTGACGGGCGGTGTGTACAAGGCCCGGGAACGTATTCACCGTAGCATTCTGATCTACGATTACTAGCGATTCCGACTTCATGGAGTCGAGTTGCAGACTCCAATCCGGACTACGACGCACTTTATGAGGTCCGCTTGCTCTCGCGAGGTCGCTTCTCTTTGTATGCGCCATTGTAGCACGTGTGTAGCCCTACTCGTAAGGGCCATGATGACTTGACGTCATCCCCACCTTCCTCCAGTTTATCACTGGCAGTCTCCTTTGAGTTCCCGGCCTAACCGCTGGCAACAAAGGATAAGGGTTGCGCTCGTTGCGGGACTTAACCCAACATTTCACAACACGAGCTGACGACAGCCATGCAGCACCTGTCTCAGAGTTCCCGAAGGCACCAAGGCATCTCTGCCAAGTTCTCTGGATGTCAAGAGTAGGTAAGGTTCTTCGCGTTGCATCGAATTAAACCACATGCTCCACCGCTTGTGCGGGCCCCCGTCAATTCATTTGAGTTTTAACCTTGCGGCCGTACTCCCCAGGCGGTCGACTTAACGCGTTAGCTCCGGAAGCCACGCCTCAAGGGCACAACCTCCAAGTCGACATCGTTTACGGCGTGGACTACCAGGGTATCTAATCCTGTTTGCTCCCCACGCTTTCGCACCTGAGCGTCAGTCTTTGTCCAGGGGGCCGCCTTCGCCACCGGTATTCCTCCAGATCTCTACGCATTTCACCGCTACACCTGGAATTCTACCCCCCTCTACAAGACTCAAGCCTGCCAGTTTCAAATGCAGTTCCCAGGTTGAGCCCGGGGATTTCACATCTGACTTAACAGACCGCCTGCGTGCGCTTTACGCCCAGTAATTCCGATTAACGCTTGCACCCTCCGTATTACCGCGGCTGCTGGCACGGAGTTAGCCGGTGCTTCTTCTGCGAGTAACGTCAATCACTGCGGTTATTAACCACAATGCCTTCCTCCTCGCTGAAAGTACTTTACAACCCGAAGGCCTTCTTCATACACGCGGCATGGCTGCATCAGGCTTGCGCCCATTGTGCAATATTCCCCACTGCTGCCTCCCGTAGGAGTCTGGACCGTGTCTCAGTTCCAGTGTGGCTGGTCATCCTCTCAGACCAGCTAGGGATCGTCGCCTAGGTGAGCCATTACCCCACCTACTAGCTAATCCCATCTGGGCACATCCGATGGCAAGAGGCCCGAAGGTCCCCCTCTTTGGTCTTGCGACGTTATGCGGTATTAGCTACCGTTTCCAGTAGTTATCCCCCTCCATCAGGCAGTTTCCCAGACATTACTCACCCGTCCGCCACTCGTCACCCGAGAGCAAGCTCTCTGTGCTACCGTTCGACTTGCATGTGTTAGGCCTGCCGCCAGCGTTCAATCTGAGCCATGATCAAACTCTTCAATTTAAGTTTGATGCTCGTGAATTAAACTTCGTAATGAATTACGTGTTCACTCAGAGACTTGGTATTCATTT
>NZ_JBBCPK010000166.1:0-5462 GCF_037150775.1 Leclercia sp. M50 | reverse complement strand
CGCTACTGCCCGCCTGTTCAACCTGCAAAGTAAAAAGCGCGCCTGGATTGTCGGCAAAGAGCACTACGATCTTGGCAATGACCTGTTCAGCCGTATGCTCGACCCAGCTATGCAGTACTCCTGCGGTTACTGGAAAGAGGCCACCACCCTTGAGCAGGCCCAGCAGGATAAACTGCGCCTCATCTGCGAAAAACTGCAACTGCAGCCCGGTATGCGGGTACTGGATATCGGTTGCGGCTGGGGCGGGCTGGCGGAGTTTATGGCGCAGCACTATGGCGTCAGCGTGGTCGGTGTGACCATATCAGCGGAGCAGCAACGCATGGCGCAGGCGCGCTGCGCCGGGCTGGATGTCACCATCCTGTTACAGGACTACCGCGATCTGCACGATCAGTTCGATCGCATTGTCTCGGTAGGGATGTTCGAGCACGTGGGGCCAAAAAACTACAACACCTATTTCAACGTGGTGGATCGTAACCTGAAGCCGGATGGCCTGTTCCTGCTGCATACCATTGGCTCACGAAAAACCGACCATAACGTTGATCCCTGGATAGACAAGTACATCTTTCCGAATGGCTGTTTGCCCTCAGTTCGCCAGATTGCGAATGCCAGCGAAGCCCATTTTGTAATGGAGGACTGGCATAATTTTGGCGCTGATTACGATACTACCCTGATGGCCTGGCATGCGCGCTTCCTTGCCAGCTGGCCGGAGATCGCCGACAACTATTCTGAACGATTTAAACGGATGTTCAGCTACTATCTGAACGCCTGCGCCGGTGCGTTTCGCGCCCGTGATATTCAGCTGTGGCAGGTGGTATTCAGCCGCGGCGTGGAGCACGGCCTGCGGGTGCCCCGCTAAAAAAGACCCCGGCTTGCCGGGGTCTTTTTTATCATGCGTCGTTGAGCGTCTGCTGGATAGCGGCGGCCTCTTTCGCCGCCAGTACGCGCTCCACGGTATCGACCACCGCCTGGGTTTGCGGGTCAATTTCGATATTCACTCTGTGCCCCAGCTTTTTGCTGCCGAGAGTCGTGCGCTGCAGCGTCTCCGGGATCAGGTGGACACTGAATCGGGTAGGTGTCACTTCACCAACGGTCAGACTAATGCCATCCACGCCAATAAAGCCTTTATAGAGGATGTACTTCATCAATGAAGGATCCTGCACCTTGAACCAGATTTGACGGTTATTTTCTGAGGTGAGGATTTTGGCAATTTCCGCGGTAGTCATAATATGGCCTGACATTAAATGCCCGCCAATTTCGTCGCTGAATTTCGCGGCGCGCTCCACGTTAACAATATCGCCCTCAACCAGGTCACCCAAATTGGTAATGCGCAGCGTCTCTTTCATTAAATCGAAGCTGATGAGATTACCGTTAATTTCGGTCACCGTCAGGCAACAACCGTTGTGTGCAACCGATGCCCCGGTCTCCAGCCCATCGAGCATCTCGTCCGGCAGGGCGACGACGTGGGTACGGAAATTGGGTTTTTCATCAATGGCCACCAGTTTCGCGGTGCCCTGCACAATACCAGTAAACATGCTTACGACTCCTGTTTGTTCCTTCGGTGTTAACACCGTTTAATCCCACCACAATAACAGTTGAAAATAGAGGTTGCCAGTACCCACCTTTTCTGGCGATTTTTTCACTAGATAATTAGCTTATCCCCGCTACAATAGCTGGACTTCCCCGCATCTTCTTCTTGCTGTTTTTCGCAGCGGCTTTTTTTGCATTCAAATAACAACAATACCAAAGGTGTTCACGTGCAGAAGTACATGATTGAAGCGCGTCAGTTATTAGCTCTGGCAATCCCGGTGATACTCGCGCAAATCGCCCAGACCTCAATGGGGTTCGTCGATACAGTTATGGCGGGTGGCTACAGCGCCACCGATATGGCCGCGGTAGCCATCGGGACCTCTATCTGGCTACCGGCTATTCTCTTCGGCCACGGCCTCCTGCTGGCCTTGACGCCAGTGATTGCTCAGCTTAACGGCTCCGGGCGGCGGGATCGTATCGCCCATCAGATCCGTCAGGGCTTCTGGCTGGCCGGTCTGGTCTCGGTGTTGATCATGCTGGTGCTGTGGAACGCGGGCTATATTATTCACGCCATGCGCAATATTGACCCGGCCCTGGCGGATAAAGCCGTCGGCTATTTACGCGCCCTTCTCTGGGGGACGCCGGGTTATTTATTCTTCCAGGTGATGCGTAATCAGTGTGAAGGTCTGGCGAAGACCAAACCGGGCATGGTGCTGGGTTTTATCGGCCTGCTGGTCAATATCCCGGTGAACTACATCTTTATTTACGGTCATTTCGGCATGCCTGAACTGGGCGGCATCGGCTGCGGCGTTGCCACGGCGGTAGTCTACTGGGTGATGTTCTTCGGCATGCTCTCCTATGTGAAGCGTGCCCGCTCCATGCGTGATATCCGTAGCAAAGCGGGTTTCAGCCAGCCGGACATGGAGGTGGTCAAACGGCTGGTGCAGCTGGGCCTGCCTATCGCGCTGGCGCTCTTCTTCGAAGTGACGCTGTTCGCGGTGGTCGCCCTGCTCGTCTCCCCGCTGGGGATTGTGGATGTGGCCGGGCACCAGATCGCCCTTAACTTCAGCTCGCTGATGTTCGTCCTGCCGCTGTCGCTTGCTGCCGCGGTAACCATTCGCGTCGGTTATCGCCTCGGACAGGGCTCCACGCTGGATGCGCAAATCGCAGCCCGGACCGGCATTGGCGTAGGCATGTGCATGGCCGTCTGCACGGCGCTGTTCACCGTCACGCTGCGCGAGCAGATCGCCCTGCTTTATAATGACAACCCGGAGGTGGTGCTGCTGGCCTCCCATCTGATGCTGCTCGCGGCAGTGTATCAACTCTCCGATTCAATCCAGGTGATCGGCAGCGGCGTGCTTCGAGGTTATAAAGATACGCGGTCGATTTTCTTTATCACCTTTATCGCCTACTGGGTGCTGGGTATGCCGAGCGGCTATATTCTGGCGCTCACCGATCTGGTGGTGGATCGTATGGGCCCGGCCGGTTTCTGGATGGGCTTTATCATCGGTCTGACCTCCGCCGCCGTTATGATGATGCTGCGCATGCGTTTTTTACAGCGCCAGCCATCCAGCGTGATTTTGCAACGCGCTGCGCGTTAATCACCCGCCAGCCGCCTGCGGGCGGCTACTTTCTCTTCATTTTGCGCGCGAATAGAGCAATCGTGTGAAATCTGAAAGAAAATTGCGGTTTGCCTCTTGCCTCATGCGACCACTGCCGCTAATATCCGTCCCCGTTGTCACACACAACAATGCGTTCATAGCTCAGTTGGTTAGAGCACCACCTTGACATGGTGGGGGTCGTTGGTTCGAGTCCAATTGAACGCACCATTCTGCGTCCGTAGCTCAGTTGGTTAGAGCACCACCTTGACATGGTGGGGGTCGGTGGTTCGAGTCCACTCGGACGCACCATTTCAGTTCTGAAATAGTGCAATCCCTCTTCTTCTCTGATTTATCACTTTCGCTTCGTTTCTGAGTTGCTCATCACCCGTTTTCTACCACACTTAACCTGCATAGCATTTTTCCCATGGATTCGGTAAAAAAAACAGCAGGTAAACACAATGAAAAAAATTGCCATTGTCGGAGCAGGTCCCACGGGGATCTATACCCTCTTTTCACTTCTGAAACTGAATACACCGCTTTCCGTCACCGTTTATGAACAGGCTGAAGAGGCCGGCGTCGGGATGCCCTATAGCGATGAAGATAACTCGCGCATGATGCTGGCCAATATCGCCAGCATTGAGATCCCGCCCCTTTTCTCCACCTACCTCGCGTGGCTGCGCACCCAGAGCGAGGCGCACCTTGCGCGCTACGGCGTGCAGAAATCTACCCTGCACGACCGACAGTTCCTGCCGCGTATTCTGCTGGGCCAGTATTTCCGTGACCAGTTCCAGACGCTCATCGCGCAGGCACGAAAACAGGGCTTCGAGATCACCGTCCAGGAGTCCTGCCAGGTGAGCGATCTGCTGGCCAGCGCCGAGGGGGTGAGCATCTGGACCGACGGCAAACTCACTCCTGACCAGTTCGATCTGGCGGTGATCGCCACTGGCCACGTCTGGCCGGACGAAGATACCTCTCCACGCGACTTCTTCCCGAGCCCCTGGTCCGGGCTGATGGAGGCCAGCATCGGCGCGGGCAAGGTGGGCATTTTAGGTACCTCCCTGAGCGGGCTGGACGCGGCAATGGCCGTCGCCGTACAGCATGGCAAATTCATTGAGACCGATGACGAGCAGATCCACTACCGGCTTGATGAGAAGAGCGAGGCGCTGAAGATTGTGCTGATGTCCCGCTCTGGCATCCTGCCCGAAGCCGATTTCTACTGTCCTATCCCTTACGAGCCGTTAACCGTGGTCACGGAAACGGCCATCGAGGCGGCAATCCAGCAGGGCACCACCGGCCTGCTCGACCGGGTATTTATGCTGATGATTGAAGAGCTGACGCAGGCTGACCCGCAGTGGAGCAAGGCGATCGCCCTGGACACCCTCACCGCCGACAGCATCCGCGACGCCTGGTTTGCCGATCGCCAGAAGCATGGCCCGTTCCGCTGGGCGGTCTCTAACCTGGATGAAGTGGAGCGCAACAAGCGGGACCACCGCACGTTGCCGTGGCGCTACACCGTGTTGCGGCTGCATGAGGCCGTAGAAAAGATTGTGCCCTACCTGGATGAGACCGACAGAGAACGCTTTAAAACGGGGCTGGCGCGGGTGTTTATCGACAATTATGCGGCGATCCCTTCACGGTCGGTGCGCCGACTGCTGGCCCTGCGCGAGGCGGGTATCATCAGCATCGAGGCGCTGGGCAACGAGTATGAACTGACCGCAGAAGGGAACCGGACGGTCATTCACGCCGAGGGTAAACGCTGGATCTTTGATACCTTTATCGACGCCCGCGGGCAGAAAGCGCTGAAAAGCAAAGACTTGCCGTTTCCGTCCATGCGCGAACAGCTTGTCTCTGCGGGAGAAGATATCCCCGACGTCGGCGACGATTACACCCTGCTGGCACCGGAGTACCTGCGCGGGCGCATCGCCTTCGGCGCCCTGCCCTATCTGATGCACGATCGCCCCTTTGTCCAGGGTCTGGTGGCCTGCGCGGAGATCGGCGAAGCGATGGCGAAAGCCGCCGTTCAGCCCGCCTCCCGCGTACGCAGGCGGTTGCCGCTTATGGCGGAGTAAAGGCGGTTTCGCAGGCGGCGGCCAACGCCAGCAGCGGCGATTCATCGGCTGCGGGAGAGAGAATTTCCAGCCCCACGGGAAAGCCGCTGCGCGTTCTGCCGCAAGGAAGCGTGATAGCGGCGAAACCGCTGATGGCCGCCAGCTCAGGTGCACATCCGGGCGGCATCTTCTCCAGGCTGTCGGGTATACGGCACACCGTTGGGTAGAGGTAAGCATCGACCCCCGCCTGCTCTGCTACCTGACCAAGGGTGTGGCGCAACCGACG
>NZ_JBBCPK010000165.1:0-5803 GCF_037150775.1 Leclercia sp. M50 | reverse complement strand
CGAGGTACACCCCCGCCACCCGGTGGCTGATGCGCCCCACCACCGCCATATCGAGGGAAATAAACAGAAAGGCGATGCCCATCTCGCGCTGTAAATCGAGCAGCAGGTTAATGATCTGCGCCCGGATGGAGACATCCAGCGCCGAGACGGACTCGTCGGCAATCACCACCTTCGGGTTCAGCGCCAGCGCGCGGGCAATGCAGATCCGCTGCCGCTGGCCGCCGGAAAATTCATGGGGATAGCGCCAGGCATGTTCCGGTTTGAGGCCCACGCGCTCCAGCAGCCACGCCACCCGCCGCTGGGCGGCATCCCCGTCCAGCAGGTTATGCACCCGCAGCGGCTCCATAATCGAATAGCCCACCGTCTGGCGGGGATCGAGGGAGGCGTAGGGATCCTGGAAAATAAACTGAATATCCCGCCGCAGGGGTTGCAGCTTCCCGGCCGGCAGGGTGTCGATGCGCTCACCGTTAAAGGTGATGGTGCCCTCCTGGGCCTCCACCAGCCGCAGTAGCGCCCGGCCGGTGGTCGATTTGCCGCTGCCGGATTCGCCCACCAGCGACAGCGTTTCGCCGGGCCATAAATCGAAACTGACGCTCTCCACCGCGTGGACTTCGCGCCTGACGCGGTTAAACAGGCCGCCGCGCAGGGGAAAGCGGGTTACCAGGTCGCGCACCTGTAAAATGGGCTCGCCGGGCACCACGGTATCCTGCTCGGTTTCGGCCTCCTGATGGCCGGGTTCGGCAAGAGAGATCAGCGGAAAACGCCGGGGCAGATCCCTGCCGTTCATCGCCCCCAGACGTGGCACCGCGGCCAGCAGCGCCTTCGTATAGGGGTGCTCAGGGGCATGGAAAATCTGCTCCACAGTGCCGGTTTCAACCGCCTCGCCCTGATACATCACCAGCACCCGATCGGCGATATCCGCCACCACGCCCATGTCGTGGGTGATAAAGATCACCCCCATCTCCATCTCCTCCTGCAACACCTTGATGAGCTGCAGGATCTGCGCCTGGATGGTGACGTCCAGCGCGGTGGTCGGTTCATCGGCAATCAGCACCGCCGGGCGACAGGAGAGCGCCATGGCGATCATCACCCGCTGGCGCATGCCGCCGGAAAGCTGGTGCGGATAACGCGACAGCACGGCGTCGGCCTCCGGGATCCGCACCTGCTCCAGCATGCGCCGGGCTTCGGCCAGCGCCCCATCGCGGTTCAGCCCCTGATGCAGGCGAATGGATTCGGCGATCTGCTCCCCCACCGGAAAGACCGGATTGAGGGAGGTCATCGGCTCCTGGAAAATCATGGCGATATCCGCGCCGCGCACGCTGCGCATCTGGGAGGGGTTCAGGGCAGTGAGATCGCTCACCTGGCCATTGCGACGGCGCAGCAGCAGGCTGTCGCACGCCACCTGCCCGCCGGACTGTTCAATCAGGCGCATCAGCGACAGCGCGGTCACCGATTTACCGGAACCGGACTCGCCGACAATCGCCAGCGTCTCGCCGCGTTTTAGCGAAAAAGAGAGGTGTTTAACCGCCGGGATCGACTGACGGTTGTCGGGAAAGGCAACGTTCAGGTTGTGTACCGCCAGCACCTGCTGACTGTCCAGTTCATCACTGTGCGGCATGCCTCTCCCCCTTATTCACGGTAAATTCCGGTGCTCGGCGTATCGCCTGCGTATCCCCAGGCACGGTACATGCCCTCACTGTTAAACGGTAGTGCCACATTGCCCTCGCGATCGATGGCAATCAGCCCGCCGCTGCCCTCCAGCGCCGGGAGTTTTTCCATTACTACCCGCTCGCAGGCTTCTGCCAGGCTTAAGCCGCCGTAATCCATCAGCGCGGCAATGTCATAGGCCGCCAGGGTGCGGATAAACACCTCCCCGGTACCGGTACAGGAGACCGCCACGCTGGCGTTATTGGCGTAGCAGCCTGCACCGGGCAGCGGGCTGTCGCCCACCCGGCCAGGCAGTTTATTGGTCATTCCGCCGGTGGAGGTGGCCGCGGCCAGATTGCCCGCTTTATCCAGTGCGACGGCGCCCACGGTGCCCATTTTGCTCGCCTCGTCCAGCGGGGCGGCGTGGTCGAGCCGGGTTTCACCCGCCCCGCGCGCCGCCAGCAGCTGCTGATAGCGCTCCGGGGTAGAGAAAATCTCCGGCGACACCGCCTCCATGCCGTGGGCAAAGGCAAATTTCTCGGCGCCCTCCCCCACCAGCAGTACGTGCGGACTCTGCTCCATCACCAGACGGGCGGCCAGCACCGGGTTGCGCAGATGGCTGACCCCGGCCACGGCGCCCGCTTTCAGGCTAATGCCGTCCATCACGCAGGCATCCAGCTCGTGGGTTTCATCCCGGGTGAATACCGCGCCAATCCCGGCGTTAAATAGCGGGCACTCCTCCAGCAGGCGTACCGCCTCGGTAACCACATCCAGCGCGCTCTCGCCCGCCTCCAGCATCCGCTGGCCGGTTTCCACAATCGATGAGAGCGCCTCAACGTAACGCCTCTCCTGCTCCTGACTAAGCTGCGCGCGGGTGATGGCCCCGGCGCCGCCGTGGATTGCGATGACTGCCTTCCCCATTTACTTTACCTTTGGGCACGTAATGGCCGCTTTTTTTATAAATATCATTATCGTGGCTGACAATTCATATAATTTTTGAATATAGAAAGACGTCACCGTGATGTAAAGGGTAAGCCCATGGTGTCATACAGTTAACGGCACTTTTCTGCCATAATGGCCGCCTTCGTTATTCTCTCCCTGGAGTGACCCATGGATTTTACCGCCGGACTGATGCCGCTTGAGACGGCACTCACCCAGATGCTCGATCGAATTTCTCCGCTTACAGAGCAGGAAACCTTGCCGCTGCTGCGCTGTTTTGGCCGCGTGACCGCCGCCGACATCATCTCTCCCCTGAACGTGCCGGGCTTTGATAACTCAGCGATGGATGGCTACGCCGTGCGTCTGGCGGATCTGGCGGCAGGCACCGCGCTGCCGGTGGCGGGAAAAGCCTTTGCCGGTCAGCCTTTCCAGGGTGAATGGCCTGCCGGAAGCTGCGTGCGCATTATGACCGGCGCGCCGGTGCCGCCAGGCTGCGATGCGGTGGTGATGCAGGAGGAGACCGAGCAGACCGACGATGGCGTGCGTTTTACCGCCAGCGTTAAGCCGGGACAAAATATCCGCCGCAGCGGGGAAGATATTGCCCTCGGCGCGACCGTCTTCCCGGCGGGGACAAAACTGACCGTCGCCGAACTGCCGGTGCTGGCCTCGCTGGGCATTGCAGAGATCGCCGTGGTGCGCCAGGTGCGCGTGGCGCTCTTCTCCACCGGTGATGAGCTTCAGCTCCCGGGCCAGCCGCTGGCCGAAGGGCAGATCTACGACACCAACCGGCTGGCGGTGCACCTGATGCTGGAGCAGCTCGGCTGTGAGGTGATCAACCTCGGCATTATTCCTGACGATCCGCAAAAACTGCGGGAGGCCTTTATCGAAGCCGATCGCGTGGCCGACGTGGTCCTGAGCTCCGGTGGCGTCTCGGTGGGCGAAGCGGACTACACCAAAACGATCCTCGATGAACTGGGTGAGATCGGCTTCTGGAAACTGGCCATCAAGCCCGGCAAACCTTTCGCCTTCGGCAAACTGCCGGATAGCTGGTTCTGCGGCCTGCCGGGGAACCCGGTCTCTGCGGCGCTCACCTTCTATCAGTTGGTACAGCCATTGCTGGCGAAGCTCTCCGGCAACCGGGCGCACAGCCTGCCTGCCCGCCAGCGCGTCCGCGCCGCCACCCGGCTGAAAAAATCGCCGGGCCGTCTCGACTTCCAGCGCGGCATTCTGGCGCGTAGCGCCGAGGGCGAGCTGGAGGTGCGCTCCACCGGACATCAGGGCTCGCATATCTTCAGCTCCTTCAGCCAGGGCAACTGCTTTATCGTGCTTGAGCGCGAACGCGGTAACGTGGAAGCGGGTGAGTGGGTGGAAGTCGAGCCGTTTAACGCCCTGTTTGGAGGCTAACCATGACGGTGGAGCTGAGCGACAACGAGATGCTGCGCTACAATCGCCAGATTGTGCTGCGCGGCTTTGATTTCGACGGCCAGGAAGCGTTAAAGGCCGCGAATGTGCTGGTGGTCGGCCTCGGCGGATTAGGCTGCGCCGCGGCGCAGTATCTGGCGGCGGCCGGTGTCGGGCGCATGACGCTGCTCGATTTCGACACCGTGTCGCTCTCCAACCTGCAACGCCAGACTCTGCACAGCGATGCGACCCTGGGCGAGCCGAAAGTGGTCTCGGCCCAGGCATCGCTTTCGCGCATCAACCCTAACGTGCAGTTTACGCTGCTCAACGCCCTGCTCGACGACGCCGCGCTCTCTGACCAGATAGCCCAACACGATCTGGTGCTCGACTGCACTGACAACGTCACCATTCGTAACCAGCTTAACGCCGGCTGTTTCAGCCATAAAACGCCCCTGGTCTCCGGAGCGGCTATCCGCATGGAGGGCCAGGTGAGCGTCTTTACCTGGGCGGAGGGCGAGCCCTGCTACCGCTGCCTGAGCCGTCTGTTTGGCGAAAACGCCCTGACCTGCGTTGAGGCGGGGGTGATGGCGCCGCTGGTGGGGGTGATCGGTTCGATGCAGGCGATGGAGGCGATTAAGGTGCTGGCCCGTTACGGCACGCCCGCGGCGGGGAAAATCGTGATGTACGATGCGATGACCTGCCAGTTCCGCGAGATGAAGCTGATGCGCAATCCGGGATGTGAGGTGTGCGGGGGGTAAAACATGCCGGGTGGCGGCTTCGCCTTACCCAGCCTACAAAAACCTCGAACCGTAGGCCGGGCAAGCGTTAGCGCCGCCCGGCAATAAGGTCAGATCGATGTCCGTCCAAAGGCGTTCTGCCAGTCCTGCTCAAATTTTGCAATCGCCGCGTCCACCGCCGGAGAGGTAATCAGTTGCTGGGCCACATCCAGCGGCAGGGTGATGGATTCACAGCCCGCCAGCAGGCAGTCCAGCGCCTGACGCGGGGTTTTGAAGCTCGCGGCCAGCACTTTGGCGTGCGGCGCGTGGAGCGTCAGCAGCTGTTGCAGCTCCGCCACCGTCTGAATGCCATCCCCGCCCTGCGCATCCACGCGGTTGACATAGGGCGCGACATACTCCGCCCCCGCCAGCGCCGCCATCAGCCCCTGCGCCGCGCTGTAGACCGCCGTACCGAGCGTCGGCACACCCTGCGCTTTCAGCATCTTAATGGCCGCCAGCCCTTCCGCCGTGACCGGCACTTTGACCACCAGATCCGCGACGATACCGCGCAGCTTCAGCGCATCTTCCACCATACCTTCCGCGCTGGTCGCCATCACCTGGGCAAACAGACGGCCCTGGCCGCCCATCGCCTCCTGCAGCTGCGGCAGCAGGACTTCCAGCGGCGTTTTGCCCGCGGCAACAATGCTTGGGTTGGTGGTGACGCCTGCCAGCGGAAAGATGCGGGCCAGTTTTTTAACAGTAATGACGTCGGATGTGTCGAGATACAGTTCCATGATGGGGTCCTCAAAAATGACTATGCCATAACCCTAGCACGGCAAAACCTGCCTCAGAGTTGATTTGCGTCAAGATAACTTTCATTCGAAAGTAATTTAATCTTCATACGCAACAAGAGGCGACATTATGATCTTCAACATTCAGCGTTATTCGACACACGACGGCCCGGGGATTCGTACCGTGGTCTTTATGAAAGGCTGCTCCCTGGGCTGCCGCTGGTGTCAGAACCCGGAAAGCCGCGAACGCTCGCGGGATCTGCTGTTCGACGCTCGCCTGTGCCTGGAGGGGTGTATCCTCTGCCAGCA
>NZ_JBBCPK010000164.1:0-5973 GCF_037150775.1 Leclercia sp. M50 | reverse complement strand
CAGCACGCTCTGGCAGGCTTCGATTTTTCTGGCGAACCTTCAGCGGTATTGATACAGGCGCTGTAGGCCTCTTTCAGACGGGTGTCTTCTCTCTGGGTCTGGGGTTGTGCGCAGGCGGCCAGTCCTGATGCCAGCAGCGCAACCAGTACGATTTTTTTCAGCATAGCAGTCTCCGGTCGGCGGGGTTATCCCCCGCCGGGTGAGTCATCAGAAGATGGTGAACGGGGCGATAACCATAAATTTCACGTCACGCTCATCCTGGAAGATGTTGCCGTAGCCGCCGCCGTAGCTTGGGATGTCGGAATGGTTGTCATACTGCGTGAAGTGCAGTTTGAACATGGTGCCTTTCGCGCGACCGTCCTGCAGGGTGTAGATCGCATCCAGACTATAGGCAGACTCTTTGATCTTGTTAGAGGCGATATCTTCACGCTGGCCCGCGCTGTTGATCAGCCAGTCTGCTGGTTTTGCATCCCAGGCGTAAACATAAGAAGCACCGACGCTCCAGCCTGCGAGGTTCCAGTTGCTCAGGTCATACATCGCGCCGAAGAAGACCGCTTTTTCGCCGTTGGCGTTGAAGTCGGAGCGGTTATCCCACCACACGTCCAGACGACCGTTGGACGAAGCATAGGTTGGGGTCATGCGCTGCAGGAAATAGCCCTGCTGCCCTTCCGCCTTAACGTAAGTCCCTTCCAGACGTAAGTCGACCTGACCGACCTTATAACCCAGGGTCAGCGCCTGCAGCCATGCCGTGCCGTCGTAGATATCGTTCACGGTGCCGCTATCGGCTTTATCACGCGTGCCGTAGAACTGGTAGCTGGTAGAAAGGGGGCCACCCACGATATCCAGTTTGTAGCTCGCTTTGGCAAAGTACTGATCGATGAAGCCTTCCGCCTGGCCAAACGCGGCTTCCAGAATCAGGTTATTTTTGAAATCGTACTTCGCGCCAAAGGAGTGGAGATAATCAACGCGGGTTTTTCTGTCATTCTGATAGAACTTGTCCATCTCAAGATGCCACGGCGCTTTGTACTCGTTGGTCCACATATACGAGAAACTCAGCGCCCCGCTGTCGCCGTAGTCAAAGTTTGCCCCGGCTTCGGCACCCTGGTAGGTACCTGGCATAAAGCTCCAGTGTGGCGCTAACAGGGTCTGGCCGGTTGGTTGCAGCCAGCCGCCGCGCGCCCAGACCGGGCCGTATTTAAATTTTGCTGCGGCTTTATACAGGCTGATTCCGCTCTTATCGCCGGACCAGTCCTCTTTGTAGGCTTTGTTGCTGGAGGAGAACGCAATTTCGTTCGGGTGGCCGCTGTCGCCATTTTCCGCCATTTCAATGGCCGTGAACGCAGCAAGATCGAGACCGAACATATCGGCGGCATAGCCGGACTGGAAATCGAGGTTGGCGTTCCAGGTGGAGTGAGCCAGGTTAGTTTTATATTTATCTGCTTCGACATCTTTACGGTCACGTTCACGCTGCCAGTAATAAATACCGCCCGTGAGCGTGGAATCATCAATAAAACCTTCGGCCTGGGCTTTCGGAGAAACCATCCAGCCTGACATTGCTGTTACACCGGCAATAGCCAGCGCTAGCGCACTACGTTTGCCACTGAACGTACGCATAATTAATCCTCTTTGACGTATTTAAAGCGCCTAAAACGGCGAAAAACAAAAAGTAAAAAGTGGAGGTAACCAGAAATACCCGCTTACATCTCCTCTCTGTAGACTATTTTTCGCGGCGCGAATTATCAATGCTTTTCAGCGATCAAACGTCAGGATTATGACAAAGCGCACATATTTGATTGCTATTTGTAACAAAGCAAAGGAAGAAGAATATTTTATTAAAATAACGGGAATAATTAGCGAGTTATTTTTAACAGGCAGGCATTAAACAGCCATTCCGATAGCTATTACGGTGAATTTGCGAAAAGGAAGAAAAAGCGAACAGTTTTAAGAAAGGGAATTAATTCGCAACGTGAACATATCGTTAAATTCTGCCCCGATTGTCTGGCAAAAAAAACGCCGCAATGCGCGGCGTTTATCAGAAAATGGTCGGTTATTCGCCGACTTTCGTCCAGGTATCACGCAGACCGACGGTACGGTTAAACACCAGTTTATCGGCTGTGGCGTAGCGGCTGTCGAGGCAGAAGTAACCTTCGCGCTCAAACTGATACGCATTGCCGGCAACAGCCCCTTTCAGGGATGGCTCCGCAAAGCCCTGCTTGATCACCAGCGACTCCGGGTTAATGACCTCCAGGAAGTCCTCTGCGGCACCCGGGTTTGGCACGCTGAAGAGGCGATCGTACAGACGGATCTCAACCGGCAGCGCATGTGCCGCGCTGACCCAGTGGATAACGCCTTTCACCTTGCGGCCATCGGCAGGATCTTTGCTCAGAGTCTCGGCATCGTAGCTGCAGAAGATCGTGGTGATAGTGCCTTCAGCATCTTTTTCAACACGCTCAGCTTTGATCACGTAGGCATTACGCAGGCGCACTTCTTTGCCCAGCACCAGGCGTTTGTACTGCTTGTTCGCTTCTTCGCGGAAGTCGGCGCGATCGATCCAGATCTCTGCGCTGAACGGCACTTCACGGCTACCCATCTCCGGCTTGCTCGGATGGTTCGGCATGGTCACCAGCTCGCTTTCGCCCTGAGGATAGTTTTCGATAACCAGCTTAACCGGATCGATAACAGCCATCGCGCGCGGCGCATTGTCGTTCAGATCTTCGCGAATGCAGGATTCCAGCGACGCCATCTCAATGGTGTTGTCCTGCTTGGTCACGCCGATGCGTTTGCAAAACTCGCGGATAGATGCGGCGGTATAGCCACGACGACGCAGACCGGAGATGGTTGGCATACGCGGGTCATCCCAGCCTTCAACGTGCTTGTCGGTAACCAGCAGGTTCAGCTTACGCTTGGACATCACGGTGTATTCCAGATTCAGACGAGAGAATTCGTACTGACGCGGATGCACCGGAATGGAGATGTTATCCAGCACCCAGTCATACAGACGACGGTTGTCCTGGAACTCCAGCGTACATAAGGAGTGAGTAATGCCTTCCAGCGCATCGCTGATGCAGTGGGTGAAGTCGTACATTGGGTAGATGCACCACTTGCTGCCGGTCTGATGGTGATCGGCAAACTTAATGCGGTACAACACCGGGTCACGCATCACGATAAATGGCGAGGCCATATCGATTTTAGCGCGCAGGCAGGCTTTACCCTCTTCGAAGCCACCGGCACGCATTTTTTCAAACAGCGCCAGGTTCTCTTCCACGCTGCGATCGCGGTAGGGGCTGTTTTTGCCCGGCGCGGTCAGCGTGCCACGGTATTCGCGGATTTCGTCAGCGGAAAGCTCGTCAACGTAGGCCAGACCTTTGTTAATCAGCTCTACGGCGTAAGCATACAGCTGGTCAAAATAGTCGGAGGAGTAGCAGATGTCGCCAGACCAGTTGAAGCCCAACCATTGCACGTCGTTCTTAATGGACTCTACGTATTCGATATCTTCTTTCACCGGGTTGGTGTCATCGAAACGCAGGTTGCATTGACCTTGGTAGTCCTGCGCGATGCCGAAGTTCAGGCAGATCGATTTCGCATGACCAATATGCAGGTAGCCATTCGGCTCCGGCGGGAAACGGGTATGAACTGTGGTGTGCTTACCAGTGGCCAGATCTTCATCAATGATCTGACGGATAAAGTTGCTCGGGCGGGCTTCAGCCTCACTCATCGTGGATTCCTCAAAGCGTAAACGACGTATAACGGCATATGATCTTATAAGCCGGGCGTAGTGACAACCTTTAGTTACGCAAAAAACGGTCCCGGAAGAGAATTATGGGGGCGATTGCTGCAAAAAAAAGCGGCGGGGATGTACCCGCCGCTCAGGCACTAACGCTTACTCAGGAGCACTTATTTGCCTTTAATTTCATACAGAGGTGTCTGACCGGCCACAACCTGACCCTGCGCCTTAATGACCAGGCCGCTGAAGTCATCGATATTGCTGCAGACAACCGGGCTAATCATCGAGCGCGCGTTGGCGTTCAGGTAGTCGAGATCCATCTCCAGAACCGGCTGACCCGCAACCACTTCCGCACCCTCTTCGACCAGGCGTTTGAAGCCCTGGCCACCCAGCGCTACGGTATCGATGCCCATGTGGACAACGATCTCCGCCCCTTTGTCGGTTTCCAGGCAGAACGCGTGGTTGGTATTGAAGATTTTAACGATGGTGCCCGCCGCAGGAGACACAACGGTTTTCTCCGTTGGTTTAACCGCGACACCGTCACCCACGGCTTTACTGGCGAAGGCTTCATCAGGAACCTGCTCCAGAGCCACCACCTCACCGGTGACTGGCGAAACCAGTGCGGCAATGGTTACCGCATTTGGCACCGCCTGCGGTTTCGCAACCGGCGCGTCAGCCACGGGTGCGCTATCCGTTGAGGCAGCAGCGACCGGCCCACGGGCAACCACTTTTTTCATTTCGTCGCCGATAGATTCGGCCTTCGCACCCACGATAACCTGGATGGTTTGTTTGTTCAGTTTCACCACACCAGACGCGCCCAGGCGTTTGCACATGGCATCGCTCACGCGCGCAGAGTCGCCAACGGTCAGACGCAGGCGGGTAATGCAGGCATCAATGGCTTTCAGGTTATCGGTACCGCCTACAGCGGCAATGTAGCTGGTTGCCAGCTGAGTTAAACCTTCTTCGGTATTGCTGTTTGCTTCACTGGTTACGACGTCATCTTTTGTCTCTTCACGGCCCGGCGTTTTGAGGTTAAACATACGAATAACCGCGCTGAACAGGAGGAAGTAGATAACGAAGAACACCAGGCCCATCACCATCAGCATCCAGACGTTGCTGCTTGCCGCCGGCAGGTTGTACATCAACACGTAGTCGATAGCGCCTGCGGAGAAGGAGAAGCCAGCATGGATACCCAGAAGAGTGGCCACAAACAGGCTGATACCGGTCAGGATGGCGTGCATGAGATACAGCAGCGGCGCCAGGAACATGAACAGGAATTCCAGTGGCTCGGTCACGCCGGTCAGGAAGGCCGTGATCGCAACGGACAGCAGCATACCGCCAACCATTGGGCGACGCGCTTTCGGCGCAGCCAGGTACATTGCCAGTGCAGCGCCAGGCAGACCAAACATCATGATTGGGAAGAAGCCGGACATGAACATGCCCGCGGTACCGTCGCCTGCGTAGAAACGGTTGATATCACCGTGGAACACGGCACCCGCCGCGTTGGTGAACTCACCAATCTGGAACCAGGCGATGGTGTTCAGCACCTGATGCAGGCCGGTTGGGATCAGCAGACGGTTGATGAAACCGAAGATACCCGCACCCATTGCGCCCGCGGAAACGATCCACTCGCCACCCGCATGGATAGCGTGCTGCACCGGTGGCCACACGTAGCCAAAGATGGCGGCAAGGATCAGACAGAAAAAGCCCGTCGCGATCGGCACGAAACGTTTTCCGCCGAAGAAGCTCAGGAAGTCAGGGAGTTTGATACCTGCCCAGCGGTTGTAGACGGCACCACCGACGAGACCGGTAATGATACCCGCCAGTACGCCCATGTTGATTTCAGGGTTGATGGTCACCATCGCTTTCGTGAGGATGAAGTAACCCACGGCCCCGGCCAGTGCCGCAGCACCAGCGCTGTCTTTTGACCAGCTTGACGCCACACCGATGGCAAAAATCAGCGCCAGGTTGTCAAAAATTGCGCCGCCAGCCTGAGCAATAAACGGCACGTTAAGAAGATCGGGTTGCCCGAATCGCAGCAGGAGCGCTGCAACCGGTAGCACGGCGATAGGAAGCTGCAAAGCCCTACCGAGGCGCTGGAAAAAACCTAAAATATTCATCCTATTCCCCCTACGAGACCCTTTGTTAAGGCTCGCGCATAAACTATGTTTTTTATTGTGTAACGAACGATAAATACAGTTGATGATTCACTGGCTTTGAGAGTGTCTGAAAAATTAATTCGTATCGCA
>NZ_JBBCPK010000163.1:0-5988 GCF_037150775.1 Leclercia sp. M50 | reverse complement strand
TGGCAGGGAAAAAATCTCACCCAGGCAAAACCGCACCAGCGGGTGCAGGCGGGCGTCGCCTATGTGCCGCAGGGGCGGGACATTTTTCCCCGCCTGACGGTGGAGGAGAACCTGCTGCTCGGCTTATCGCGCTTTCCGGCTCGCGAGGCGAAGCAGGTGCCCGACGAGATCTGGCGGCTGTTTCCGGTATTACAGGAGATGAAGCAGCGTCGGGGCGGGGATCTTTCAGGCGGACAGCAGCAACAGCTGGCAATTGGCCGGGCGCTGGCCAGCCGTCCGCAGCTGCTGATTCTGGATGAGCCGACAGAAGGGATTCAGCCGTCAGTCATCAAGGAGATCGGCCAGGTGATCCGCCAGCTCGCCAGCCGGGGAGATATGGCGATCCTGCTGGTGGAACAGTTCTATGATTTTGCCGCCGAGCTGGCTGACAGTTATCTGCTCATGTCCCGGGGAAGCATTATCCAGCGCGGGCGCGGGGAGAATATGGAGCAGGAGGGTGTCCGCGGTCTGGTCGCAATTTAACAGGGTTGTTTTGCGCGATGTTATACTATAACATCCTCACTCACTTAAACGGAGTGAGGATATTATCTTGGCAGGACATATTGGTAAGTTTGCAATAACTCTGGGGGCGCTGCTGGTCAGCGGCCAGCTGTATGCCCATTCCCACGGACATCAGATGACCGAGGCGGAACAAAAAGCGGCTAACGGCGTGTTTGACGATAAAGATGTAAAGGATCGCCCGCTCTCAAACTGGGATGGCGTCTGGCAGTCGGTCTATCCGTTTCTGCTGAGCGGCGATCTCGACCCGGTATTCAAAAAGAAGGCGGAGAAAGACAAGAGTAAAACTTTTGATCAGGTAAAAGCCTACTACCGCACCGGTTACGCCACCGACGTAGAGAGCATCGGCATCGAAAATAATGTGATGGAATTTCATCGCGGGAAAAAGGTCGCCAGCTGCGAATATGTCTCTAGCGGCTACAAGATCCTGACCTACGCTTCCGGTAAGAAAGGGGTGCGCTACCTGTTTGAATGTAAGGACGCCAGCAGCCAGGCGCCGAAATTTGTCCAGTTCAGCGACCATATTATCGGCCCGCGCCAGTCCAGCCATTTCCATATCTTTATGGGCAACACCTCCCACGAGGCGTTATTAAAAGAGATGGACAACTGGCCAACCTACTATCCAAACGAAATGTATAAAGAGCAGGTCGTTGAGGAGATGTTGCACCATTAATTTCGGTGCGAGATGTGTGCCGGGTGGCGGCTGCGCCTTACCCGGCCTACGAATATTTCGGAATTCATTAATATTTTCTTCAAGTTATGTGTGCTTATATCTCATCCTGTAATGCTAATAAAAAATTACTGATGGGAGGGGTATGTATTTCAATGATGCAATCATTACTTCTGTGGAAGCTGATAAAATCCTTGCTCTTAAGTTGGATAAGGCGGTAGCAGGCGTCAAGGATAACGTCACCTCCACTCTTAAGCAAATGGAAGGTGGTGTAACCCGTGCATCGTATTATATATCTTGCTTTTTAGAGAATTATCAGGATGTATGTGCGAAACTTAAGCATGAGGATGTAAGGTTTATCTCTGGTCTTATTCAGTTATATAAAGATCGAGATGTTATTTTTGAAATGATTAGACTGTATATAGAAATTCATTTTAAAAATAAAACAGAAGGGCGTATTCAACATATCCTTCGCAAACTTGTTAAAGCTGGTGTTTATCTATCAACAACAGGCACGACGAACCGGCTGCTCACTATTTCTGTAGCAACTGCGATCTGCCAAAGCTACAGTTTTCATGCCATAGTACACGGGCGACTAAGTCAAGCCAGATCGCTGATTATAAAAGGAAGCGTAACAGCTACAGCAGTTTCGCTCAGCGTTTATGGTTTAGTTCATGAAGCAGCGCTTTGTGCTGATAATCTTAAGATATTTAATGCATTTTATTATCAAGCGCTCTATACGCGTAAACTTGAGATGATGTATTTCATTATCGAGCCATTAATTACCCGTAGCCCCTATCTAAACCCCATGATTATATCAGATGATGAGCTTGTTGATTTAATCGTCAGGCTAATGAGGTAAATTATGCGGTTCTTAAAAAAATGGTTGAAAGAAGAGTTTATCCTGTTTCTATGGGGATGGGGATGTTGTTTATCAATTGTTGTATTTGCTATGTTCGCTGTCTCTCACTTTCCTGATGTTGCCATCGAGTTAACAGGATTATTCATTTTATTTCTTATTGGTTTTCACGTTTTTCTCTGGTTTAAATTTAAAAAGTGATAGAGAGGATATAAAATATGTCTAACCCCGCACATTTATGGCTTACGGATGACAACGGTTCACCCATAGTTGGTCCTTGTCTTATGCCTGCCCGACTTGGTTCTATTGAACTGCGGTCTGTTAGTCATCATGTTTGGTTACCCTCGGATCCAAATACGGGTAAACTAAGTGGGACCAGACTTCATACTCCTGTAAAAGTCCAGAAAGAGTTTGATAGAACGACGCCATTGCTGTTTCGGGCACTTTGCGAAGGCCGTACATTAAAAACAGCAACGCTTAAGATGTATCAAACCAACGACGCTGGTATTGAGGTAGAGTATTTCAATATTGTCATGGAAAACGTCAAAATTTGTGCCATTACGCCGAATTTGCATCCCAGTGGTATGACAAGCACGCACCTTGAAGATATTGAATTACGGTATGAAAAGATTCTGTGGAAGTACATCGATGGAAATATTCTCTACGAAGATAGCTGGAACCATCGTGTATTCGCGTAAAATGTGAACATTAAGCTCCAGTGTTATTCAGACTGGCCCGGCAAGCGCCGCGTCGCCGGGCGCTGCTCTCAAGCTACACGAGGTAATTCAACCCACGCCTTCATCCGCATCCCGCGTAAAATCATCATCCACGCCAGCACGATGGCGATCATCATTATCACAAACAGCGACCAGTGCGGGAGATGGGTCAATATTAGGCCGGTGATCATCGGGTTAAACGCCGCACCCAGCCAGCCGAGGGCCTGGGCGGAGAAGTAGCTCGCTTTCATGCCCGGCGGGGCGATATTATCGATCAACATATATTCACCTGGCGCATAAATAATTTCGCCGATGGTAAAGACCGCCGCGGCAATCCCCCAGTAGACCAGATTCTCGCCGGAGAGCATAAACCCCGCCAGACCCAGGACGAAAAATAGGGTGCCCAGGGTCATCAGCGGGCGAATATTACGTGCCGACAGTTTGCGACCAATGATGTATTGCAGGGAGACCACCAGCGCGGCATTCACCGGCAGCACCACGGCCACCACCTTTTGGGCAAAATCGCTGTCGTAATCGGCCGCCAGTACATACTGAGAGATACAGCTGGCGAATGAGCCGCCCACGTAAGAGGCCAGCAGCCCGGAGAGGGTATACCAGAACAGTGCCCGGTCACGAAGCAGCACTGACGGCTGCCACGGCACCGGGGCGTTTTCACCGTCGGCCGCCACGCTTTTTTGCACATAGCGCTGAACTAAAACCAGCGGCAGCGCAGCGCAGAAGGCGGCAACCCAGAACGGCAGTTGCAGGCTGTACATCACCAGCAGCGTGCTTAATGGCGGCCCGACGGTCCAGCCAATGTTGAGAAAACTGTAGTTTAGCGAGAAAACGCGCGCCTTTTCCGCCGGGCTCAGCACATCGGAAAACCAGGCTTTCAGCACCGTGGAAAAGACCGAATAGGCGCAGTTGATCAGCGAGAATGCCAGCACCACCATGACTGCATTATCTACCAGCGGGATCGCCAGGAAGCCCAACGCCACTGCTGTAATGGCGATCAGCATATAGCGATTTTTATCGAATTTGTCGGCCAGAATGCCAAACCCTAAGCTGAAGACCACGCCAATCGTCAGGGCCACCGTCAGGGCATAACCAATATTTTCCACGCTCATGTTGAAGACGCGGGTTAAATAGATGGTCATAAACGGCAGCGTAGCGCCGCGGCCAATGGTGAGTAATAGCGATGAGGCCAGCAGCGCTGCGGTTGAACGCCTGAGAGACTGTTTCATTTTCCTGCCCGACAAATGCATGTAAATTTTTGTAATATCTATCAGGATTATCACGCCATAAGCATCTTGTATAGCACCCAATTTATCCCTAAGTGCTTTGCCTGCCTGTCAGAATTAATGATCTGTTCCTCGCCCGTTTTTTTCGTTACTTTGATAAGTGTTTACAAAAATTTAATAAACAGGGGCAGGGTATGACGCGCAAAGATGGGCTGCTGGCGTTGCTGGTCGTGGTGGTCTGGGGACTGAATTTTGTAGTGATCAAAGTCGGGCTGCACAATATGCCCCCGCTGATGCTGGCCGGTTTACGCTTTCTGCTGGTAGCCTTCCCGGCGCTCTTTTTTATCGCGCGCCCGAAAATCCCGTTTCGTCTGTTGCTGGGCTACGGTCTGACCATCAGCTTTGGTCAGTTTGCCTTTCTGTTTTGCGCCATCAACTTCGGCATGCCCGCCGGGCTGGCTTCCCTGGTGTTACAGGCTCAGGCGTTCTTCACCATTATCCTGGGGGCGCTGGCGTTTGGCGAGCGGCTGCAGGGCAAGCAGCTGGCAGGTATTGTCCTGGCGGTGGTCGGGGTGCTGGTGCTTGCCGAAGCCAGCCTCAACGGGCAGCACGTCGCGCTGCTGGGCTTTTTACTGACCCTGGCGGCAGCGTTCAGCTGGGCCTGCGGCAACATTTTCAACAAAAAGATCATGCAGCTGGAGACGCGTCCGGCGGTGATGTCGCTGGTGGTGTGGAGCGCGCTCATCCCGATTGTCCCCTTTATGCTGGCCTCCTGGCTGATGGATGGCCCGACGGTCATGCTTAACAGCCTGGTCACTCTCGATATCACCACCATTTTGTCGCTTTTCTACCTGGCCTTTGTCGCCACCATTATCGGCTATGGCATCTGGGGCTCGCTGCTCGGACGCTACGAAACCTGGCGGGTGGCGCCGCTGTCGCTGTTAGTACCGGTGGTGGGGATCGCCAGCGCGGCGCTGCTGTTGGATGAAAAGCTCGGCGCATTGCAGCTTGCAGGGGCGGTTCTGGTGATGGCAGGGCTCTATATTAATGTCTTTGGTTTTCGTGTGCGCCGGACGGCGCGGGTGAGAAGCTAAAAAAAGCCCCGCGCGGGGCGGGGCAAAACGAATTAATTGTGCTGATTGTAGTACGGCACCCCTAATTCGTCGGATTTGTCGCTGCCTGCGCCCATATGGTTAAAATCGTGGGGCGACTGACCGTTAGCGGTCGGCAGAATCATCGTGTCACGGCTGTGTGGCTGCGGCACGGATGGCGTTTGCTCCGCAAAACTCTGGCCTGAGACCAGCACCAAAGCGGTAAAGGCGGCGGAAGCGAATAGTTTCATGATTTCCTCGATACGTCTTAGAGCCTAACCCACCAGGCTCTTAATACAGGCGATTAGCAGTTACAGTGATTGATCGGAAGCAGATACCGGGATTCCCCATGCATATTGGTAATACGGTATTTATGCGGCGGCACATCGAAGTAGTTCTTGAACGTGCGGGTCAGGGTCTGTTGCGATTCAAACCCGTAACGCTCAGCCAGATAGAGGATCGGCTCGTTACTTTCCTTCAGCTTCTGTGCGATTTCCGTTAATTTGCGGCTGCGGATGTACTGGCCTAATGAGTGGCCGGTCTCTTTTTTAAACATCCGTTGCAGGTGCCATTTTGAGTAACCTGAGCGCTCAGACACTTTTTCAAGCGAGAGCGGTGACTCCAGGTTATCTTCGATCCAGTCCAAAATGCTATGAATAGTGATGGCGTCAGTATTGCGTCTGGACATCGTCATACCTCTTTCTGTTTACGGCAGGATTTTCTTAAGCAAATGCTCAAGAGTTGCCACTTCGTCCGCCGTTAAGTTTTTTGTTAGTTCCTGGTGCAGCTCTTGTCCTACTAATTGATGACATTGTTCACACATGTCCGCGCCGTTGCTGGTTAGTTGCAAAAG
>NZ_JBBCPK010000162.1:0-6049 GCF_037150775.1 Leclercia sp. M50 | reverse complement strand
CTTTCGGTGAACTCCATGTGCCGGTCAGGTAGGCCACCGAAAGCAGGCCCACCAGCGCCTGGCTCAGATGCCACGGCGAGAGCATCAGCCGGTAGCCGATGTAGTTAAAGAGGGTGACAAACGAACCCATCAGCAGAAAACCGGTGAGAAACAGCAGGGGCAGACCCCGATCGCGCCAGTGCAGGCGGAAGTTAATCAGCAGCGTTCTGGGCCGCAGCGCGGTGGGGCGAAAATGGCGCGACTCCGGCAGAATTTTCCAGAACATCAGCGCGGAGGCCAGGGCAAAGCAGCCGATCGCCGCCAGCGCTACCCGCCAGCTGAAGAAATCGGTAAAGACCCCGCTCAGCAACCGCCCGCTCATGCCGCCGATGGAGTTACCGCTGATGTAGAGCCCCATCGAGAAGGCGACAAAGCTGGGGTGGATCTCCTCGCTGAGGTAGGTCATACCCACCGCGGCCACGCCGCTGAGCGAAAGCCCGATCAGCGCGCGCATGATTAAAATCCCGTGCCAGCTGGTCATCATCGTCGACAACAAGGTACAGACCGACGCCAGCAGCAGTGCGGTGACCATCACCGGCTTACGTCCGATAGCGTCCGAAAGCGGGCCGGTAAAGAGCAGGCCGACCGCCAGCATCCCGGTCGAGATTGAGAGGGAAATACTGCTGCTGGCCGGGGAGACGCCAAACTCCTGGGATAGCACCGGCAGGATCGGCTGCACGCAGTAGAGCAGGGCAAAGGTGGCTAGCCCCGCGGAGAAAAGTGCCAGCGTGACGCGCATAAACTGCGGGGTGCCGCGTTTGATAAACCGAACCTGTTGCGCGTTGTTGGGGAGGAGATCGATATCATTGTTCGGGGCGATATCAGCCGTTGTAGTCCGACTCACGTAAGTTCCTTGCTTCAACATCCCCGTGATTTCTGGTGACGGGTATGACCACAAGGATCAGGGTAGGAAATTGTAAATATTCTGTCTAATATATTAATAATCTCAAATGATACATTTAAAATATGAATATCGAACTGCGTCATCTGCGCTATTTTGTCGCCGTCGCGGAGGAGCTCCATTTTGGGCGCGCGGCGGCGCGGCTCAATATCTCCCAACCGCCCCTCAGCCAGCAAATCCAGGTTCTTGAGCAGCAGGTAGGCGCTCGCCTGCTGGCGCGCACCAACCGCAGCGTCGGGCTGACCCCCGCAGGGCGACAATTTCTGGCGGATAGCCGCCAGATCCTGAGCATGGTGGAGGAAGCGGCAGCCCGGGCAGAACGCCTTCACCATGGCGAAACCGGCGAGCTACGCATCGGGTTTACCTCCTCCGCGCCCTTTATTAGCGCCATCTCACATACCCTTTCGTCGTTTCGCCGCCTGTCGCCGGATGTGCATATCCAGACCCGGGAGATCAACACCCGGGAGCAGATAGTTCCCCTCAGCGAAGGCTCGCTCGATCTTGGCCTGATGCGCAATACCCGTCTGCCGGAGACGCTGGCCTGGCAGCGGGTGCTGCGGGAGCCGCTGCTGGCGATGGTCCACCGCGGTCACCCTCTGGCGGCAAGAGCTGAAATCTCGGTGACGGAGCTGGCGCAGGAGCCGTTTGTCTTTTTTGACCCGCACGTTGGCACCGGTCTGTACGACGACATTCTGGGATTACTGCGGCGCTATGGGGTAAACCCGATGATTACCCAGGAGGTGGGCGAGGCGATGACCATTATCGGACTGGTGGCGGCGGGGTTGGGGGTCTCGATCCTGCCTGCCTCGTTCAGGCGGCTTCAGCTTCATGAGATGCGCTGGGTGGCGCTCGCCGAACCGGACGCGGTTTCAGAGATGTGGCTGGTATGGTCAAAACACCATGAACTCAGCGCGGCGGCACAGCGGTTCAAAGATCTGCTGATCGCTGCCTCGTCAGGGCGCTGACCGGCAAAAAATGCAGGTAAAATGTGCTGTAAATCACAAGGCTAAGTAAAAATTTGACGATTACTGTAGAAGTGCTTCACCATAGCCCACAGTTTATTTCGAAGCGCGAAAATAAGGGAGTACGTGGTGGTTGCTGATAGTCAGCCAGGGCATATTGATCAGATTAAGCAGACCAATGCAGGTGCAGTATATCGCCTGATTGATCAGCTTGGGCCGGTCTCGCGCATCGATCTTTCTCGTCTTGCGCAACTGGCACCCGCCAGTATCACCAAGATTGTGCGTGAGATGCTCGAAGCTCACCTGGTACAGGAAACAGAAATTCAGGAGCCGGGCAGTCGTGGCCGTCCGGCCGTTGGGCTGGTGGTGGAAACCGAAGCCTGGCACTACCTCTCATTGCGCATCAGCCGCGGTGAAATTTACCTTGCGCTGCGCGATCTCAGCAGCAAGCTGGTGGTGGAAGACCGGCTGCCGCTTGAACTGCACGCTGCCGAGCCGCTGGAGGTGCGGATCACCGCCCTGATCGATCAGTTCTTCATTCATCATCAGCAGAAGCTGGAGCGCCTCACCGCCATTGCCATCACCATGCCCGGTATCATTGATACGGAAAATGGGATTGTCCACCGGATGCCTTTTTACGACGACGTCAAAGAGATGCCGCTGGGCGAGGTGCTGAAAAATCACACCGGCGTGCCGGTCTATATTCAGCATGATATCAGCGCCTGGACGATGGCCGAGGCACTGTTCGGTGCCTCTCGCGGCGCGCGCGACGTGATTCAGGTGGTGATCGACCACAACGTGGGAGCCGGGGTGATCACCGATGGGCGCCTGCTGCATGCGGGCAGCAGCAGCCTGGTGGAGATTGGTCACACCCAGGTCGATCCTTATGGCAAGCGCTGTTATTGCGGTAACCACGGCTGTCTGGAGACTATCGCCAGCGTTGACAGCGTGCTGGAGCTGGCCCAGCTCCGGCTCGGCCAGTCGATGAGCTCGGCGCTCCACGGCCAGCCCCTGACGGTGGAGTCGCTCTGCGCCGCCGCGCAGCAGGGCGATCTGCTGGCAAAAGATATCATCACTGGCGTCGGCACTAACGTCGGGCGGATTATTGCCATTATGGTTAACCTCTTTAACCCGCAGAAAATCCTGATTGGCTCGCCCCTGAGCCAGGCGTCGGATGTGCTCTTCCCGGCAATCGCCGACTCCATTCGCCAGCAGTCCTTGCCGGCCTACAGCCAACACATCGTGGTGGAAAGTACTCAATTCACCAATCAGGGGACGATGGCCGGTGCGGCGCTGGTGAAGGATGCGATGTATAACGGTTCACTATTGATTCGTCTGTTGCAGGGTTAACTGTTTTTTACAGTCTTACCAAAAATTGCGCTATCTCAAACCGGGCGGATAGCGCATACCTTAGACTTCCTCCACTGAATTATTTCCTTCATTTATATTTTCAGAGCATAACGGTGGAGTCAGTGATGCTTAAGCGTTTCTTTGTAACGGGTACTGATACCTCTGTCGGCAAGACGGTGGTGTCCCGCGCCTTGCTGCAAGCCATGATGGCCAGCGGAAAGCGTGTTGCAGGGTACAAGCCGGTAGCCAAAGGGAGTAAAGAGACGCCAGAGGGATTGCGCAATAAAGATGCGCTGGTGCTACAAAGTGTCTCCTCTTTAGAACTGCCTTATCATGCCATTAACCCCATTGCGCTTAGCGAAGATGAGAGCAGCGTGGCGCACAGTGGGCTGGTGAATTACACCCTGTTATCGAACGGGCTTGCCAGCCTGGGCGAGCAAGTGGATCATGTGGTCGTTGAAGGGACCGGCGGATGGCGCAGCCTGATGAACGATCTGCGTCCGCTGTCCGAATGGGTGGTACAAGAGCAATTACCGGTGCTGTTGGTGGTCGGCATTCAGGAGGGCTGTATCAACCACGCCCTGCTGACCGCCCAGGCCATCGCCAATGATGGCCTGCCGCTGGTGGGGTGGGTGGCGAACCGCATCAATCCGGGCCTGGCGCACTACGCCGAAATTATCGATGTGTTAAGCAAAAAGCTGCCGGCGCCACTGGTGGGTGAACTGCCGTACCTGCCGCGCGCCGAGCAGCGCGACTTAGCGCACTATATCGACCTTTCTGCCTTCGGCGGGGTGATGGCCGTAGATCGAGTCGTGGCGTAACGTTCGCGATAAAACCGACGCCACCACACAGGCGATCAGCAAACCGGGCAGCAGAACGTACTGCCCGGTCATTTCACAAACCATCAGCGCCGACATGATTGGCGCGTGCGTCGTGGCGGCGAGCAGCGTCGCCATTCCTGCCAGCCCCAGTAAAATCGCGGTTTCATCACCGGGCAACCACAGCATAAACAACTGGGCAAACAGCATACCGGTCGCCATGCCGACAAACAGCGTTGGGGTGAAAACCCCACCTGGTGCGCCAGAGCCGCTGCTGGCAAGCACTGCCAGCAACTTGCAGATAAATATCCCCACAATGACCGACAGCAGCGGCGGCGCCAGCAGGAATCCCTGTACCACGCTGTAGCCATTTCCCCAGACCTTAGGGGTCAACAGCGACAGCAGGCCGACGATGAGACCACCCAGCGCAAGCTGCCAGGGCGGAGAGAGCTTAAGGCGGAGAAACAGGGAATGGCTGAAGGCCATGAGCCACATTAGCGCCGGACCGCAGATGCCGGCCAGCAGGCCCATTACCACGATCAGTGAGTAATCCATTCCGGTGAGGGTGTCGCTGAGGTGTACCTCATAGAGCGTATTCGCGCCGGGGCTGAGCAGGCGTGTAGTGAGCAGGGCGACCACGGCGGCAATCACCACCGGGCCGAGCGAGGCCAGCATCAGGGTGCCAAACAGGATCTCAGCAATAAACAGGCTTCCGGCTAACGGGGCATGGTAGGCGCTGGCCATCCCGGCGGCGGCACCGCAGGCAATCCACAGTTTCCATTCCGTTTTGGGGGTAAAGCGCTGGGCAAAAAAGGAGGCGGCGAGGGCGGCCAGCAGGATCATTGCCCCTTCCCGGCCAATGGCGCTGCCGCTGGCGACGACCAGCAGCGACGCCAGGGATTTGACCAGGCTGGCGGCGTAGTCAAACTGTCCGTCACCCGTTTCCAGCGCCTCCATATAGTCGGTGGGCGCATGGGGCCGCTGGGCGGTCTTTTTTTGCCATCCCCACAGCAGCAACCCGGCAGCCAGCCCGCCGAGGGCAGGGGTCAGTGCGCGTCGCCAGGGCGACAGGGCGCTGGCGGCATTCACCAGACTGCCGCTTTCGTTACTCAGAAACAGCCACTCCAGTAAATAGAGAGCATGGCGGAACAGGGCCACGGCCAGGGCCGCCAGCACGCCAATCACGCTGGCGATCAGCAACCGGCGAAACATCGCGCGGATGTCAGGGTAAGCATGGAGTCGATGCATGGGTTACGCGTAAATGAGGAAGATACAATATTTTGACGGGAAAACGCGGGGTTAGCAATGCGAAGAGCCGGGCAAGGCCCGGCTTACAATATCAACTGTCGCTGTGAATATTCAGCGCCCGGCGCGTGCGGCCGGAGCTTAAGTATTCCGCAATATAGTCCTGAGAAATTTCGCCGTTATAGCGCCCCTCTTCATCAACAATCGGCATCCAGCTGGTGTTGCTCTCATACAGCCGTGACAACACCACACGCAGGTTGTCCTCCGCTTTGCCGGTCATGCGGAACGGGTGGAGCAGATCGGCGCAGGTGCCGGTGGCATTGCGCGCTTCCCGGCGCTTCACAAAGCCCAGCGGTTTGCCGTTTTCATCCACCACGGTGACGGCGCGAATGTCGTTGTCGTCCATGATGGCGAAGGCTTCCGGCAGCGGCGTGGCCGGGCGCACGGTCAGGGTTGGCTGTTGATCCGTGACATCGCCCGCGGAGACCAGCAGCAGACGCTTCAGGGTGCGGTCCTGGCCAACGAACGAGCCGACAAATTCATTGGCCGGTTTCGCCAGCAGTTCGTCCGGGCTGGCGCACTGGACAATGCGCCCCTGGCGGAAGACGGCGATACGATCCCCCAGCTTCAGTGCCTCGTCGATATCGTGGCTCACCAGCATCACCGTTTTTTTCAGCTTGCGCTGCATCTCGAGGGACTGGTTCTGGATCACCTCGCGGTTAGTCGGGTCCACC
>NZ_JBBCPK010000161.1:0-6093 GCF_037150775.1 Leclercia sp. M50 | reverse complement strand
CTGGCTGCCGACCCGATTAATTATGCGCCGCAGCCGCCAGCTATCCAGGCGGGTTCCTGGGTGCTGATGGACTATACGACGGGACAAATTTTAACGGCGGGCAACGAACATCAGCAGCGCAATCCGGCCAGCCTGACCAAGCTGATGACCGGCTATGTGGTTGACCGCGCGATCGACAGCCATCGCATTACGCCGGACGATATGGTGACCGTAAGCCAGGACGCGTGGGCCAAAGGGAACCCGGTTTTTAACGGCTCCTCGCTAATGTTTTTGAAAGCGGGTGAACGGGTCTCCGTGCGCGACCTCAGCCGCGGACTGATTGTCGATTCCGGGAATGACGCCTGCGTGGCGCTGGCCGATTACGTGGCGGGCGGACAGCCGCAGTTCGTCAATATGATGAATGATTACGTTAAAAAGCTGAATTTGCGCGACACTCACTTTGAAACGGTACATGGTCTCGATGCGCCGGGCCAGCACAGCTCCGCTTACGATCTGGCGGTGCTCTCCCGCGCCATCATCCACGGCGAGCCGGCGTTTTACCATATGTACAGTGAAAAGAGCCTGACCTGGAACGGTATCACCCAGCAGAACCGGAACGGTCTGCTGTGGGACAAGTCGCTCAGCGTGGATGGCCTGAAAACCGGACACACCTCTGGCGCCGGCTTTAACCTGATCGCCTCTGCTGTTGACGGTGAGCGCCGTCTGATTGCTGTCGTCATGGGGGCTGAAAGCCCAAAAGGCCGTGAGGATCAGGCGCGCAAACTGCTCCACTGGGGCCAGCAGAATTTCGATACCGTGCAGATCCTGCATAACGGTAAGCAGGTAGGTAACGAGCGCATCTGGTACGGTGATAAAGAGCGTATCTCGTTAGGTACCGATCGGGACTTCTGGCTGGCACTGCCAAAGGCGGAGCTGCCGAACATCAAGGCGAAGTATGTCCTCGATAAGAAAGAGCTCGAAGCACCGATTGCCGCCCATCAGCGGGTCGGGGAGATCGAACTGTACGATCGCGATAAAGTGGTAGCCCACTGGCCGCTGGTGACGCTGGAGAATGTGGGTAAAGGCGGGATGTTCTCGCGGCTGAGCGACTATCTGCACCATAAGGCGTAGCGCCTGGAGGAGCAGGCTGGCGACAGTGCGAGCCTGCTCCCATAATAGACAGGTCATTATTGTTAAACCGCTTTTTTCTGCATTACAGTGTATGTATATACAGTAAACAATCGGAGACAGCATGGACTACAGCATCACGCACCAGAATAAACGCAAAATTGCCGGTTTTCATATGGTTGGCCCGTGGGAGCAAACCGTTAAGCAGGGTTTTGAACAACTGATGATGTGGGTAGAGGGGCGTCAGATCCAGCCGCTGGAGTGGGTGGCGGTCTATTATGATAACCCTGACGAAGTGCCTGCCGAAAAACTACGCTGCGACACGGTTGTCACCGTGCCGGACGATTTTGTTATCCCTCCCAACAGTGAAGGGGTGATCCTGACCGAAGTGGCGGCAGGCGACTACGCGGTGGCGACGGCCCGCGTTGAGAACCATGATTTCGCCACGCCGTGGAATCGGTTTTTCGACAGTCTGCTTGAGGATGTCGATTACCAGATCGCGCCAAAAGCCTGTTTTGAACGTTATCTGAATGATGGGAATGCCGACGGCTACTGGGATATTGAGATGTTTATTCCGGTACAGAGCCGCATGGCATAACGGTTGCTTAATGCCCACACTTAACAGGGTTTTTCTGCCGGGGAGCACAACTCCGGCAGAAAACGCAGTACAATCAGGGTTTGCCGTAAAGCTGGAGAGCGTGTGCGCCCCGACAAATCTCTAACGCCTTTTGAAATTCGACTGTATCGTCATTACCGCATCGTACATGGATGCCGTATCGCGCTGGCGTTTATCCTCACTTTTTTACTGGTGCGTCTGCTGGCCGTGCCGGAAGGGACATGGCCGCTGATTACCCTGGTGGTCATCATGGGGCCGATCTCCTTTTGGGGGAACGTCGTTCCGCGCGCGTATGAGCGCATTGGCGGCACCATTCTGGGCTCGGCAATGGGGTTAATTGCCCTGAAACTGGAGCTTATCTCTCTGCCGTTGATGCTGCTGTGGTGCGCGGCGGCCATGTTTCTCTGCGGCTGGCTGGCACTGGGCAAACGACCCTATCAGGCGCTGCTTATCGGTATCACCCTTGCGGTGGTGATTGGTGCGCCTACCGGGGATATGCAAACTGCGCTTTGGCGAAGCGGTGATGTGATCCTGGGGTCATTGCTGGCGATGCTCTTTACCGGCATCTGGCCGCAGCGGGCCTTTTTGCACTGGCGTATTCAGATGGCGAACTACGTCACCGCCTTTAATCGGGTCTATCAGGCGGGCTTTTCCCCCAACCTGGTGGAACGACCACGGCTGGAAAAACACCTGCAAACCATCCTCAACGATGTGGTCAAAATGCGCGGTCTGATTACCCCGGCCAGCAAAGAGACCCATATCCAGAAAGCGATCTTTGAAGCGATCCAGACCGTGAGCCGCAATCTGGTCTGCATGCTCGAGCTACAGATCAACGCCCACTGGTCCTCCCGGGCCAGCCATTTTGTGATGCTGAATGCCCGGACCTTAAAAGAGACGCAGCAGATGACACAGCAAACGCTGCTCACTATTGCCCATGCGCTTTATGAAGGCAATCCGCAGCCCATACTGGCGAACACCGAGCGGCTGAACGAAATCGTTGCCGAGCTGCGTCAGCTGATCAACGATCATCACAATGAAAACGTGGCGGAAACGCCCATACACGGCTATGTATGGTTGAGCATGGAACTTGCTCGCCAGCTGGAATTATTGTCACATCTAATCTGCCGGGCATTGCGCAAATAAAAAGCGGCTATGCAGGGTTGTGTTGTCTGCTGCTTCGATTCAGCAGAAATTGAGGTTATGATAGGGACAACGGAAAAATTATTGTCATCAGCAATCGCTGTCAGTAAGGTTAATGCTATCGCGGTTGTTTAAACGAATCCGAATCTCACATTATCAGGGGTGTAAAAATGGAAACAACTAAGCCTTCGTTCCAGGATGTTCTGGAGTTCGTCCGCCTGTTCCGCCGCAAGAACAAACTGCAACGTGAAATCCAGGACGTTGAGAAGAAGATCCGTGACAACCAGAAGCGTGTTCTGCTGCTGGACAACCTGAGCGATTACATCAAGCCAGGCATGAGCGTTGAAGCAATCCAGGGCATCATTGCCAGCATGAAAAGCGACTACGAAGACCGCGTAGACGACTACATCATCAAAAACGCCGAGATCTCTAAAGAGCGTCGCGAGATCTCCAAGAAACTGAAAGTTATGGGCGAGATGAAGCACGCGGAAGCCAAAGGCGAGTAATCACCGCCGAACAGCAAAGCCCTCCGACCTGTCGGGGGGCTTTTTTTGGGCGCCGGTCTACCGTCATCAGAAAAGCAAAAAGCCTGCTCGAAAGCAGGCTTTTTAAATGTGGCTCCTCTGACTGGACTCGAACCAGTGACATACGGATTAACAGTCCGCCGTTCTACCGACTGAACTACAGAGGAATCGTTGTGGAGCGTTATCTTAGCGGCGAAAAAACTTTTGTCAAACCTGATCTTAGTCCGATTCGACCAACTGCCGATTCTGTCACCAGTTTGTCGTAATTCCCTACATATTTTTGTGGGAAATACTTTGCAGGATCTGCATTTCTCCCTCATTATTTGAAATGTAGTTTCAACTTTCTCTTTAAGGTCCACTTTGAACGTCACCTCCGCTTTACGCCAGGCCGTGATGCGCACGCGCTGGTATAGCAAACGCAAGAGCTACAAAGTTCTCTTCTGGCGCGAAATCACCCCCCTTGCCGTGCCTATCTTTCTGGAAAATACCTGTGTACTGCTGATGGGTGTGCTTAGCACTTTCCTGGTCAGCTGGCTCGGTAAAGAGGCGATGGCGGGTGTCGGGCTGGCCGACAGCTTCAATATGGTCATTATCTCCTTCTTCGCGGCGATAGACCTCGGTACCACGGTGGTGGTGGCCTTTAGCCTGGGCAAGCGCGATCCGCGCCGGGCCAGGGCTGCTGCGAGGCAATCGCTGGTGATCATGACGCTGTTCTCCATTGTACTGGCGGCGGTGATCCACTATTTTGGCGAAGAGATTATCGATGTGGTGGCTGGGGAAGCGACCGGAGAAGTAAAAGCTCTGGCGCTGTCGTATCTCGAAATGACGGTGCTCAGCTATCCGGCCGCGGCGATTGCGCTGATTGGCAGCGGGGCGCTGCGTGGGGCAGGGAACACCAAAATTCCGCTGTTGATAAACGGTGGGATGAACATCCTCAACATTCTAATCAGTAGCGTGCTGATTTACGGGCTTTTTTCCTGGGACGGGCTCGGTTTTATCGGGGCCGGTCTGGGTCTGACTATCTCCCGCTACATTGGCGCCATCGCCATTATTGTGGTGCTGGCGGTTGGTTTTAACCCGTCACTGCGCATCAGCCTCAAAAGTTATTTCAAGCCGCTCAACTTCGCCATTATCTGGGAAGTGATGGGGATCGGCGTACCCGCCAGCATTGAGTCGGTGCTGTTCAACGGCGGCAAGCTGTTGACCCAGATGTTCGTGGCGGGAATGGGTACTGACGTGATTGCCGGTAACTTTATCGCCTTCTCCATTGCCGCGTTGATCAACCTGCCGGGTAACGCGCTGGGTTCCGCCTCCACTATCATTACCGGTAAACGGCTCGGGAAAGGGCAGATAGGCCAGGCGGAGCGCCAGCTGCGCCATGTCTTCTGGCTTTCGACAATCGGGCTCACGGCCATTGCCTGGGGCACCGCGCCGTTTGCCAGCCTGATGGCGTCGTTCTACACCCATGAGCAGGATGTAAAAGACGTGGTGGTTATCTTAATCTGGCTGAATGCCGCCTTTATGCCCATCTGGGCGGCGTCGTGGGTGCTGCCTGCCGGGCTTAAAGGGGCGCGGGACGCCCGTTTTGCCATGTGGGTTTCGATGCTCGGGATGTGGGGCTGCCGCGTAGTAGCAGGTTACACCCTGGGGATCATGCTGGGTATGGGGGTGGTGGGTGTCTGGCTGGGGATGTTCCTCGACTGGACGGTTCGTGGCGCGCTGTTCTACTGGCGAATGGTCAGCGGGCGCTGGTTATGGAAATATCCGCGACCTGTGCGTGAAAATGTGGCGGCGATCCCCGCAGAACGGATAGTGAATGCGCAAAGTGGGGAATAAATCGGCAAACGATGCAAAATCTGCATTCTGCCTTTGACAACGCCAGGTGGCATCGTTAATATTCGCCCCGTTCACACGATTCCTCTGTAGTTCAGTCGGTAGAACGGCGGACTGTTAATCCGTATGTCACTGGTTCGAGTCCAGTCAGAGGAGCCAAATTTTAATCTTAAGAGAGCGCAGTGACTCTTAGGATGCTTTAAAGCCAGATTAACCCGGCCATCTGAGTAAGATGGCCGGGTTTTTTGATCTCTGTCGCTTTTGCGGCCTGGTCGGGAACTTTACGCTCCGTTGGCCGTTTCTGATCCCCCATGGTCTCCTTCACTGATACCGCTATTCGCAAGCTCAGCCTCGTAGATAAATCCTTCACATCCGGCAAGTACCCGCGCAGTCAGTTACAACCCTTACTGATATTTTCTTCGAATGCTTAATCCTCGAAAGCTTTTATAGCTTCCTGATAGATCACCTTAAAGAAACAGTCATCACGACCCAGAAATTTCTATTTCCAGATGATTAAGGCGTTATTAAATTACACCAATTATAACGGATAATAACATCTTCGCTTTTGTAGCTGACATAAATAAAGATAAAACAATAATAATATAATTACAGAACTATTAGTAACAATGGCAACGATCTTATTAATACAAATGATTTTATCATCACTGCAATTAATACCAACGAGCATAAGCAGTAATGAGTAATAATTTTAACACCGTCGCCAAACCAGGGGGCAATCTTTGTAATCTGGCATGTGATTATTGTTTCTATCTTAAAAATAATGTGTCCCGTCCTGCCTGTACCGTAATGGATGACGAAACGCTGGGAGCCTATATCCAGAATACCATTGCGTCGACACCCTCTATGAGCGTG
>NZ_JBBCPK010000160.1:0-6203 GCF_037150775.1 Leclercia sp. M50 | reverse complement strand
CCCAAATACTTATTGATCGTTTTGGCTTTTGCCGGGGACTCAACGATAACGAGAGCTTTACCCATATTCACCTTTACCTAATTTGTTTCTTCCAGGAATACGTCGCGTGAGTTCACCTTCCCCTGGCGACGAGACATTTATATAACGACGCCACGAGTGGATATCAACCCCGTTTGCCGTTCAGTCATAAAATCGACATCACATAAGCAGTTGAGTTGACGCGATTTTTCTCGCTCCAGTATAACCACACGACGAGATTTAGGTCGAATGTCAAGCAAATCTGTTGCCAGAATGACGAAAGCGCACACTCTACCTGATAAAATCCGTTACGCAACTTTATTAGCATGCAAAAGCAAATCACGCCAGCGCTGTACCTCTTGCCCTGGAGGGGGCAAAACGGGGAAAATTTGCTCCCGGCACCGCGGCGGCGTAGACTAATATCACTGTTTAAGGAGTGGATAATGCAGCAAAATACCCAACCCATTGACCGTGAAACGTTGCTTGTTGAAGCAAATAAACTCATTCGTGAACATGACGACACCATGGCAGGGATCGAAGCCACGGGCGTGGAACAGCGCAATGGTGTGCTGGTGTTCAGCGGAGAGTACTTTCTCGATGAGCAGGGGCTACCAACCCCGCGCAGCACGGCGGTATTTAATATGTTTAAATACCTCGCCCATGTCTTATCTGAAAAGTACCACCTGGTTGATTGATGCAAAAACGCGAGGCCAGTGCCTCGCGTTTTTATTCACAGCAGCGGTTTCTGACCTCGCTGTAGCCAGCGCAGCAGCAGACGATCCGCGCTCTCTGCGGCGCTATTGGTAAAGCGGTCCATCAGCTTTTTACGGCGCGTATAGCGCACACCCACCAACTCGCGCCCCTCCATCAGCGAGAGCAGCAGATCGTCGCTGGTTCCCACCTGGTCCACCAGCCCTTTTTCCAGCGCCTGGGTACCGTACCAGTGCTCGCCGGTGGCGACCTCGTCGATATCGAGCGTGGGTCGCATCTGCTTCACAAATCCTTTAAACAGCTGATGGGTGTCATTGAGATCTTCGCGGAATTTCTGTCGCCCCTCTTCGGTGTTTTCACCCAACAGGGTCAGCGTGCGCTTGTACTGGCCCGCCGTGTGAAGCTCAACATCGATGTCTTTATTTTTCAGGAAACGATTGAAGTTAGGGATCTGCGCCACCACGCCAATCGAACCAATAATAGAGAAAGGCGCCGCGACAATTTTATCGGCCACGCAAGCCATCATATAACCGCCGCTGGCAGCGACTTTATCCACCGCCACCGTCAGCGGGATATGTTTGTCACGCAGACGTTGCAGCTGTGAAGAGGCCAGACCGTAACCATGTACCACCCCACCCGGGCTTTCGAGACGCAGCACCACCTGATCTTCAGCTCTTGCCACCGCCAGCACAGCAGTGATCTCCTCGCGCAGGGAGGAGACTTCATGGGCGTCCATGCTGCCTTTAAAGTCCAGCACATAGACCCGTGGCTTTGCCACCTCCGGATGGAGTTCCTGCTTTGCTTTCTGCTTTGCCGCTTTCGCTTCAAGTTTGTGCTTTTTCTTCTGCGCTTTGTGCCACTGTTTTTGCTGATGCGCATCGAGCAGCGCCACTGACATCTCTTCCTTCATCTCAGTGTACTGCTCGCTTAAGCGGGTAATGCGCAACTCGCCGCGCTGACGTTTGCGCTGCGTCAGGTTAACAATCAGAACGGCGATCACCGCAATGGCAATCACCACCGTCGCAATTTTGGCCAGAAATAAACCGTACTCAGAAAGTAATTCCACGCGTCCACCTTGGTTTAACCACTTGTTTTCCCACCCAGTGTACAACAGCCTTCACCAGGCGTCTCTTACCTGACGATACCCTTGCGAGCCCTCTTCAGAAATGTTTATTTATGAATGAAATATTTGCAAATTGTTAATTTTACAGCGAACTCTCCGGTAGACTGATTGTAATCAACCGCGCTTTCGGGCATAAAGCCGAAAAGAGACCGCACAGCATGGGCCGCACCAACGCGCGCCAGAGGAGTGACCTTGCACTATCAACCGAAAAAAGATCTACTGCAAAAACGTATTATTTTGGTCACGGGGGCCAGCGACGGTATTGGTCGCGAAGCGGCGCTGACTTACGCCCGCCACGGTGCGCGCCTGATTCTGCTGGGACGTAATGAAGATAAATTGCGTGACGTCGCTCAGGCGATCGCCAGTGAAGGTGGCGCGCCGACCCGCGAATATGTTCTCGACCTGTTAACCTGTACCCCCCAGAGCTGCAGGGAACTTGCTGATCGTATTTCAGCTGAGTATCCCCGTCTGGACGGGGTACTGCATAATGCGGGCTTCCTTGGCGAAGTGCGGCCCATGGAAGAGCAAACGCCGGAGATCTGGCAGCAGGTGATGCAGGTCAACGTTAACGGTACCTTCTTCCTTACCCAGGCATTGCTTCCTTTATTACTGAAGTCTGATTCCGGCTCGCTGGTGTTTACCTCATCCAGCGTTGGGCGTCAGGGTCGGGCTAACTGGGGCGCCTATGCCGCCTCGAAATTTGCCACCGAAGGGATGATGCAGGTCCTGGCCGAGGAGTATCAGAACCGCCATCTGCGCGTAAACTGCATCAACCCCGGCGGGACCCGCACCAGCATGCGCGCCAGCGCGTTCCCGAGCGAAGATCCGCTTAAACTGAAAACCCCTGCCGATATCATGCCGCTTTATCTGTGGCTGATGGGCGATGACAGCCGCCGGAAAACCGGCATGACCTTTGATGCCCAACCCGGCCGTAAACCAGGAATATCGCAATGAGTGATGAACGTCATCAGCAGCGCCAGCAGCGCCTGAAAGAGCAGGTCGATGCCCGCGTTGCCGCAGCTCAGGATGAGCGCGGAATTATTATCGTCTTCACCGGCAACGGCAAAGGCAAAACCACTGCCGCTTTTGGGACCGCCACGCGTGCCGTCGGTCATGGACAAAAGGTGGGTGTGATCCAGTTCATCAAAGGCGAGTGGCCTAACGGCGAGCGTAATCTGCTGGAGCCGCAGGGTGTAGAGTTTCAGGTTATGGCGACCGGCTTTACCTGGGACACGCAAAACCGCGACACTGACACCGCGGCCTGCCTGGCGGTCTGGGAGCATGCAAAGCGTATGCTGGCGGATACCACGTTGAATATGGTTCTGCTCGATGAGATCACCTATATGGTGGCCTACGACTATTTATCGTTACAGGAAGTGGTTGATGCGCTGAACAACCGACCGGCGCACCAGACGGTGATTATTACCGGGCGCGGCTGTCATCGGGATCTTATGGAGATGGCGGATACGGTCAGCGAGTTACGCCCGGTGAAACACGCCTTTGATGCAGGCGTTAAAGCGCAAATCGGCATCGACTATTAACAAAAAACCCGGCCAGGCCGGGTTTTGTATTTTTTTAGCCGTTGTTGTTACGGCTGCCAGAGCGGCGATTGCCGCTGACCTGGCTATGGCGTTTAACCGCACGACGGATCTGGTTCGCCTTCATGCGGCGACGATCTTTTTCTACCGCCACTTTCGAGGAGGTTTCCGGCGCCAGCTGCACCAGCTCACGCAGATAGTTGGTCTGGGTTAAATCCAGCTCGGTATAGCCGCCACGTGGCAGCCCCTTCGGCAGAAGAATGTCACCGTAGCGAACGCGGATCAGGCGGCTAACCTGCACGCCAACGGCTTCCCACAGGCGACGCACCTCGCGGTTACGGCCTTCGGTCAGGGTGACGTTGTACCACTGGTTAATACCTTCACCACCGGTAAACTTGATGGTTTTAAACGCAGCCGGGCCATCTTCAAGCTGCACGCCGCGAGAGAGTTCACGGATCTTATTGTCGTCAACTTCACCGAACACGCGGACCGCATATTCACGCTCCACTTCACGGCTTGGGTGCATCAGACGGTTTGCCAGTTCACCATCGGTAGTGAAGAGCAGCAGGCCACAGGTGTTAACATCCAGACGACCTACAGCGATCCAGCGCGCGCCGCGCAGTTTTGGCAGGCGGTCGAATACGGTTGGGCGACCTTCCGGATCGTTGCGGGTGCAGAGCTCGCCTTCCGGCTTATAGTAAGCCAGTACGCGGCAGATTTGCTCGGCGGACTCTTTCACCGAGATCAGGTGGCCATCGATACGGATTTTCAGGCCTGGTACGATTTCCACACGATCACCCAGCGTGGCGATTTTACCGTCCACACTGACACGACCTGCTTCGATAATGGTTTCGATTTCACGGCGTGAACCGTGGCCGGCGCGGGCCAGCACTTTCTGTAATTTCTCGCTCATTGAGCTTCCTTCAGGTGTCGCCTTCACAGGCGTCTGGTATACATTCGAAAACAAGGAGTTAAGCGCGATTCAACCTTAACTCAATGATCTGTAACTTTTTCACAGCACACATAATGGCGGACAATGCGTCTCGCCCAGTGATTCATGGCCGCACATACTACATGAATTTTAGACTAAATGATTCAACAAGTTTTGCGCCGCGGCGAGCGGGTGCTGGTAACCTGAAGCAAACCCAACGATTTGGGCAGGCAGATTTCTCAGGCCGTAGGCCGCTCATTCCAGGCATCGGTGAACTGAATGTTGCCATCCACGATACGCCAGGTGATTTTTTCATACTGAATACTGACGCTTTCTACATGATTCATTTTATCGTTGCCCGATAATTTTACGTTAGGTACAGCGCAGTTAACGCCAGTGATCTTCACGTTTTCCATCAACACCGTGTAATAGCAGACTTCCTGTCCTGCGTCGTTAATGTGATAAAACCTGATCTCGGCACTTTTCAACGTCTGGCCTGTCGCGGCTGCTTTATAGAGGTAGGGCGTGGAGCTATCGACTTCCTTTTCAATCATCATGGATGAGTGTTGGCGTGTACCGGTAATTTTACCGTTGGCACTGTCAACAGGCAGGTTGATGCCATGACTCAGACCGATAATTTCGACGCTGCCTTCACGGTCCTGAATATCTACAGAACCTTTAATATCGGCGCCACCATCGTCTTTGAGCCACATATACGGAGGAATTGGCATTTTATTTGCTCCTTAATTTTTTGATTAACTTCATTGTCATAACATAGATAAATATAGCCACAGGTAAAATAGAAATAATGTGAATGTATAAATACAGATCATAAAAATTATCCGCACCGATTTCGTCAGGCCCATAAATAAGATGACCAATGCGTGTGGCTAAATCATCGTTAAACCAGAGTTCAGGATCGCCTATCAAGCGGCCTACAACTATAAATAATGTAATAAAATAAATAACTTTACTTAACCTACAAACGAATGTTGTTATAACCACCAGCAACTACCTCCACCCATCCTCTCGCCATCAACGCCCGCATACAGGGGACCTGAACAAGTGATGTATTCATAAGCGCATTATAAATCATCGCAAAATCAGGATTATGGGCGATTGTTATACAGCCTTTTGACGAAGCACCGGGGTGCAACCGGAAGCTACCGCGCTTAACACCCTCTATCCAGGTATTATCGTCTATTCCCCAATCATCTCGCCACAAGGCAAACCAATCCGATTTACCAAAAGGGCTGATATTCAGTATTCGCTTTGTAAAATCTTTAATTTCAAGTTGCTTTTGCGAGAACCAGTTCCCCTCATGCCGATCCACAATCCAATACTTACCGGGCGGAATTGGGCCATTATCAGGAATATTTCGGCATCCTCCATTGTTACGGCAAACGCCTTTACCTGAATGTGCCATAAACACCCCAACGCCGTACAGATTAAAAGGCGAGTAGTCTGCTCCGTTCAGAATTAATGTCCCTCGTAACGCCATAGACAACCCCTTTATCTATAAATATGTGTTCACTTATCGTATATCTACATATTCATGCGGGAATAGGGTTATTCCGGACACGGGCTAATTTTCAGATAATAACAAGATATTAAATGTGCGAGGGAAATAAGCTAAGCCTTAATAGCAGGGCCATTATAGCGGGAGAGTTCATGCTATATAGATGGCCCTAAAAGAATGGATATTACAGGAAAGGCTTCACATCCCCCGCCCCTTCACGCAGCACAACCGGGGCATCTTCCGTTAAATCGATCACCGTGGTCGGCTGTTGGCCGAGATAGCCGCCGTGAATCACCAGCTCAACCTGTTTCTCCAGACGGTCTTTGATCTCATCGGGATCGGATTCCGTATAGTCGCTGCCCG
>NZ_JBBCPK010000159.1:0-6212 GCF_037150775.1 Leclercia sp. M50 | reverse complement strand
ATCCACTCGTCAGACGTATCTACCATTTTTTCCAGATCGGCGTTAGTTCGCACTTGCTTTGGCAGATAGCTGCCGGTACCTAAAATCTTCGTATACATGTACGCTCAGTCACTTTTTGCTAATACAGATCCCAGGCGAGCGGCAATCCGCTGTGGGACTTGTCGCTGCACCGCCTGCACTGCCTGTTCAATGGCGACGGTAAACGCTCGCTGATTGGCCGCACCGTGACTCTTAATCACAATGCCGCGCAATCCTAACAGACAGGCGCCATTATACTGGTCGGGGTTGAGGTGACTGAATCGCCGCGCCAGGCTCTTTTGTAACCAACGCTTTAATAAAATCAGCCACCATGACCTTTTTTTACCCTCTCCCTGCGATTTAAGCAGAGAAAGAAACATCCTCACCACCCCTTCCATGGTTTTTAATGTAACGTTTCCTGTAAAGCCGTCACACACCAGTACATCCGTCTTCCCGGTCAATAATTCGTTGGCTTCGAGATATCCAATATAGTTGATGGAGTGCTCTTTTTTTAGCCACTCCGCTGCATCACGGATGCTGTCGAGACCCTTGGTCTCTTCTTCGCCAATATTTAATAAGGCAACGCGGGGATGAGAAATCCCCACCACTTCCTCTGCCAGCACCGAGCCCATGACGGCAAACTGCGCCAGCATAACGCTGTCGCAATCGACGTTCGCGCCTAAATCCAGCACTACCGTTTTGCCCTTCTGCTGATGCGGCAGTACCGTCACCAGCGCGGGACGCTCAATACCTTCAATCGGTTTGAGCAGTAATTTTGCTAACCCCATCAACGCGCCGGTATTGCCGGCGCTGACGCAGGCTTGTGCGCGGCCCTCTTTAACCAGTTCAAGCGCGATGCGCATTGAACTTCCGCGGCTGCTGCGGATCGCCTGTGAGGCCCTGACATCACTGGCAATAACTGACTGGGCAGGAATAATCTGCAGACGTGAACGTTGTTCGAAGTCAGCTTTTGCGAGTAATGGCGTGATAGCGTCGGGATTACCGACTAAAAGGAGAGCGAGTTGCGAATTAGAGTTCAGTGCCTGCAATGCTGCAGGCACTGTCACGGAAGGGCCAAAATCGCCCCCCATGACATCTAACGCCAGGGTTAGACGTGTCAAGGTATCGTCGCAGCCTGGTTCGGTATATCCCCGTTTGCACGGGGAAACCCTCACTAAGCCTAATCACGCAAACGCGTGATTACTTAGTGATAACCTTGCGGCCGCGGTAGAAACCGTCAGCAGTGATGTGGTGACGCAGGTGTTTTTCACCAGAAGTCTTGTCTACAGACAGGCTGGTAACTGCGGTCAGCGCGTCATGGGAACGACGCATGCCACGTTTGGAACGGGTTGGTTTATTCTGTTGTACGGCCATGGACCTTACTCCTTAATTACTTACGCTTTAAGCTGGCTAATACGGCAAATGGGTTTGGTTTTTGCGCTTCATCAGGCAGTTCCCCAAAGACCATGTCCGCCTCGGACACTTCACAGTGTTCAGAATCATGCACCGGAACCACTGGCAGAGCGAGGATGATTTCATCTTCAACTAACGCCAGCAGATCGATTTCACCGAATTCGTTAACCTCAATCGGCTCATACGCTTCCGGGAGTGCTTCAGCCTGTTCGTCTGAACGAACCGGACTGAAACAATATGTTGTGTGAACATGAAGTGGGAACGGTTTCCCGCAACGCTGACACTCGAGCGTAACCGAAACCTTTGCATCACCGGTTAATACGGCGAGGCGCTGGTTATCGATAGCGAACGACATGGAGCATTCCACATCACTGTCCACACTGACTACGGATTCGGCAATACGTTCAGCCTGGTCACGGGTATAAATACCTTCGTAATCGAGGCGTTTTTGAGCCGTACGAACCGGATCAAGAGTCAGGGGTAATTTTACCTTTTGCATAGGGCGCGCATATTAACTTTGTAACGTCATAGAGTCAAAGAAAAAGGCAACCTCAGGCTGCCTTTTGCCAATTATTCGCACACATTGCGGCCTGTAGTTTAAAATGGCTGGCATCGATACGCTATATCTGGTGAAAAAAATATGCCAAATCTTATTCTCGCCTCGACTTCACCCTACCGCCGCGTGTTGCTGGAAAAGCTTGGCGTACCCTTTGAATGCGCCGCGCCGAACGTGGATGAAAGCCCACAACCCGGTGAATCGCCACGGCATCTGGTGGTACGTCTGGCGCAGGAAAAAGCAAAAAGCCTGGCAGCGCAATTTCCTGACCATCTTATTATAGGTTCCGATCAGGTTTGCGTCCTGGATGGCGCTATCACGGGTAAACCGCATACCGAAGAGAATGCGCGTCAGCAGCTGTTGAAAGCCCGCGGCAATATCGTCACGTTCTATACCGGCCTGGCTCTCTATAACAGCTCAACAGGCCATTTGCAGACGGAATGTGAGCCCTTCGACGTGCACTTCCGCCATCTCAGCGAACAAGAGATTGATGACTACGTCCGTAAAGAGCGTCCGTTAAACTGCGCGGGCAGCTTTAAGAGCGAAGGGCTGGGGATTGCATTGTTTGAGAGGCTGGACGGGCGCGACCCGAACACGCTGGTGGGATTACCGCTGATTGCGCTGTGCCAGATGCTGCGTCGGGAGCATTACAACCCGTTAATGGCGTAGCCTACTGCTTCGCCCGGCGGCGCTACGCTTGCACGGGCCTACGGTTTCCCAGGCCGGGTAAGCGTAGCGCCACCCGGCAATTAACCGCGCAGAACTTTAAGACAGCGCTTCAGCTGCTCATCCATAGGCGCTTCGATACGCATCACCTCGCCGGTACCCGGATGGGTAAACTTCAGCGCGGCGGCATGCAGAAACAGACGAGACAAGCCCGTACCCGCCAGCTGCTTATCAAACTCACGGTCACCATAGCGATCGTCGAAAGCGATGGGGTGACCTGCATGCAGGGTGTGAACACGGATCTGGTGAGTACGACCGGTCACCGGGCTGCAGCGCACCAGGGTAGCGAATTCATAACGCTCTTCGACTTTGAAGCGGGTTTCAGACGGTTTGCCCTCCTGACTCACGCGAACGATACGCTCACCGCTTTGCAGAATGTTTTTTAAGAGCGGCGCCTGGACCACTTTGACATGGGATTGCCACTGGCCGCGCACCAGCGCGAGGTAATCCTTCTGCATCCCCTTCTCACGCAGCTGTTCATGCAGCGAACGCAGCGCCGAACGCTTTTTCGCCACCAGCAGTACGCCGGAGGTGTCGCGGTCAAGGCGATGAACCAGTTCAAGGAAGCGGGCTTCGGGACGCAGCGCACGCAGGCCTTCAATCACGCCAAAGCTCAGTCCGCTGCCGCCGTGAACGGCTGTGCCGGAGGGTTTGTTGAGCACCAGGATATGATCGTCTTCATATAAGATCACCTCCGTCAGCGCGGCGACTTTATTCAGATGCGGCGACACCGCCTCCTCTTCCCGCTCAGCTACGCGCACGGGCGGGATGCGCACTTCATCACCCGCTTCCAGTTTGTACTCGGGTTTGATGCGCTTCTTATTCACACGCACCTCACCCTTACGCAAGATGCGATAAATCATACTCTTTGGCACACCCTTCAGTTGGGTGCGCAAAAAGTTGTCGATACGTTGCCCCGCTTCATCATCGGTAATGGCAACCATTTTTACGGCTGGAGTCTCTGTTTTCATGGGGGGCGATTCTAATTATCGGCAGCCATTAGCGCCACTCATTTTTCTATGCTTATATTTAGTTTTACCCGGTTACTGTTTCATTCACGCAATCGATTTGATGGTTATTAAACCAATCGTATGAGAGAAGTGAAAAAACTGTGAGTAACCGGGTGATAATTGGCAAAAGTCATCTTGCTATAACCCGGTTAGCAATGGAATAATGCTGCTGTTTTCCGCGTTAAATCCGGGTTTTGTAAGGATCTCGACGGAATGACCAATTTTGTCTGACCGATCATCCACGCAGCAATGGCGTAAGACGTATTGATCTTTCAGACAGTTAGCGGGCTGCGGGTTGCAGTACTTACCGGTAAATGGAATCTTCTCTGGAGAGTTTTACCCAGGCTATTCCCCTGATAATCGCGCTGTATTTCCGTATGAAATACAGGCAACCGACACTTTGCGCCTCTTAAGCGAGCGACAACCGTGAGGTTGGCGACGTGAATAGACACGAGGCCATCGGTTCATACCCCGGAAAGCGTCACCTTGCCCGCAGCTTAGTCGTCAATGTAAGAATAATGAGTAAGTTACGATGAAAAGAATGTTAATCAACGCAACTCAGCAAGAAGAGTTGCGTGTCGCCCTTGTGGATGGGCAGCGTCTGTACGATCTGGATATCGAAAGTCCTGGACACGAACAGAAAAAAGCGAACATTTACAAAGGCAAAATCACCCGCATTGAACCCAGCCTTGAAGCCGCATTTGTCGATTACGGTGCCGAGCGTCATGGTTTCCTCCCGCTGAAAGAGATCGCTCGCGAGTACTTCCCTTCCAACTATAATGCCCATGGCCGTCCTAACATCAAAGACGTTCTGCGCGAAGGTCAGGAAGTTATTGTCCAGATTGATAAAGAAGAGCGCGGCAACAAAGGCGCTGCACTGACTACCTTTATCAGCCTGGCAGGCAGCTACCTCGTGCTGATGCCAAACAACCCGCGTGCGGGAGGTATCTCTCGCCGTATCGAAGGGGACGACCGTACCGAACTGAAAGAGGCGCTGGCAAGCCTGGAGCTGCCAGACGGCATGGGTCTGATTGTCCGTACCGCAGGCGTGGGCAAATCTGCCGAAGCGCTGCAGTGGGACCTGGGTTTCCGTCTGAAGCACTGGGAAGCGATTCAGAAAGCCGCTGAAAGCCGCCCTGCTCCGTTCCTGATCCACCAGGAAAGCAACGTTATCGTGCGTGCCTTCCGCGACTATCTGCGTCAGGACATTGGCGAAATTTTGATTGATAACCCGAAAGTGCTTGAGCTGGCCCGCCAGCATATCGCTGCGCTGGGTCGTCCTGATTTCACCAGCAAAATCAAGCTGTACACCGGTGAGATCCCGCTGTTCAGCCACTACCAGATTGAATCGCAGATTGAATCCGCCTTCCAGCGTGAAGTCCGTCTGCCATCCGGTGGTTCTATCGTTATCGACAGCACCGAAGCGCTGACCGCCATCGACATCAACTCCGCCCGTGCAACCCGCGGTGGCGATATCGAAGAGACGGCCTTCAACACCAACCTGGAAGCGGCCGATGAGATTGCCCGCCAGCTGCGTCTGCGTGACCTGGGCGGCCTGATCGTTATCGACTTCATCGACATGACGCCGGTACGTCACCAGCGCGCGGTGGAAAACCGCCTGCGTGAAGCGGTGCGTCAGGATCGTGCACGTATCCAGATCAGCCATATTTCCCGTTTTGGCCTGCTGGAGATGTCCCGCCAGCGTCTGAGCCCGTCATTGGGTGAATCCAGCCACCATGTCTGCCCACGCTGTAGCGGTACCGGCACCGTGCGTGACAACGAATCGCTGTCTCTCTCTATCCTGCGTCTTATCGAAGAAGAGGCGCTGAAAGAGAACACCAAAGAAGTTCACGCCATTGTGCCTGTGCCGATTGCCTCCTACCTGCTGAACGAAAAACGTGCCGCGGTAAGTGCGATCGAAGCCCGTCTGGGCGGTGTACGCTGCGTGATCGTGCCTAACGATCAGATGCAGACCCCGCACTACTCCGTGCTGCGCGTGCGCAAAGGCGAAGAGACCTCCACCCTGAGCTACATGCTGCCTAAGCTGCATGAAGAGGCGATGGCGCTGCCGTCCGAGGAAGAGTACTCAGAGCGTAAACTGCCTGAACAGCCTGCACTGGCAGCGTTTGTGATGCCAGAAGCACCGCCTGCGCCAGCGCAGGAGACCGTGGCGGCTAAACCTGCAGCCAAACCGGCGGCAGAAGTGAGCCAACCGGCTGAACAGCCTGGTCTGCTGAGCCGCTTCCTCAGTGCGCTGAAGAAGATGTTCGCGGGTGAAGAGCCGCAGCCTGCCCCGGCACCGGTTGAGAAGAAAGAAGAGAAACAGGAGCGTTCCCCGGATCGTCGTAAGCGTCAGAACAACCGTCGTGACCGCAATGAGCGCCGCGATAACCGTTCAGAGAGCAACGAAGGCCGTGAAGGCAGCGAAAGCCGTGACAATCGTGATAACCGCGAAGGTCGCGAGCGCCGTGAAGGACGTGACGAAAACC
>NZ_JBBCPK010000158.1:0-6293 GCF_037150775.1 Leclercia sp. M50 | reverse complement strand
CCGGCACATGGAGTTCACCGAAAGCCGGGGCGATGACCACCCGCTTCGGGCGTGGGCCGGTAATGATCGTTTCCACCGGCGTGATGCTGGCCGGGGTTCTGCTGACGTTGCTCGCTAACCTGTGGGTGATTTTCGCCGGGATGTTGCTCTTCTCCGCTGGATTTTTTGCCGCCCATTCGGTTGCCAGCAGCTGGATCGGCCCGCGCGCCCGTCGCGCCAAGGGCCAGGCCTCGTCGCTGTATCTGTTCAGCTACTATCTGGGCTCCAGCATCGCCGGGACGCTCGGCGGCGTGTTCTGGCACCAGTATGGCTGGAACGGCGTGGGCGGGTTTATTGCGCTGATGTTGTGTGGGGCGCTGATGGTGGGCAGGCGTCTTCATTGCCGTTTGAAATGAGATCATGACCTGGTAAACACCAACAACAAAACTGATTCTGCAATTAGTGACAACCCCGTTCTGGTGCAAAACGTGTTCGGGGATTTTTATTTTTGACCATGCTGATATTTTCTAAACTATTACTAAACAATACCTTAAAGCCCCGTCCTCATTTACTTATCAATATCATTGGATTAAATTCCCTTATTCAACACACTGAATAAGGAAGTTTAAAAATGGCAATACCAGGCAACATGTGGTTATACGATGATGGTGGCGCACTTATTAAGGGTGGCTGCGATGTTTGCAACAGGGAATTTAGTATTGAGTTTAAAGGGCTACATCATAATCTCTCTACGCCTACAGATAACCTTACTGGAAAACCTACGGGTAAGCGCATTCATTCACCTCTGATGATTGTTAAAGAGTTCGACTATTCCAGCCCATATCTGTACAAAGCAGTTGCTACTGGTCAAGCACTGCAAAAAGCCGAATTGAAATTCTACAAAATTAATGATGCCGGTCTGGAAGCGGAGTATTTCAATATTCTTTTAGAAGGCGTTAGGGTTGTTTCGGTCTCTCCATCAATGGCGGCTCCAGGCGACAATAATAATAACCATCTTGAAACTGTAGAAATGCGCTACGAGAAAATCACCTGGAAGCATAACGACGGTAACATCGTCTTCTCTGACGCATGGTCAGAGCGCCAGACTGCGTAATGGGACTGTCGAATGGACACTACTGAAGAGATAAACGGGACATATTACTATCACGGACACATCAATGTGACCCCTGGCGAATTGTTTGACCTTATTTTCATTGAACAACTTGCTAATGCGTTGGGAATGACAACGGAAGCTGTCAGCATGATACTCATTGGCCAACCCTATATTCCTGTTTCTGGGAAATTGTCCGCGGCAACTAACACGCCGGGTACAAGTGTGGCCTCCATCGTCTCAAGAAAACTATTAGGTGATGCTCGCTTCCCTTTCGGACTCCGACCGAGCGCTCCGATGGGGAAATTATCAAAACTCAAAATGGTTCCTACAAATAAGATAGCAACCTTCATAGGCCGCTGGATCCCTTTTGCAGGCTACGCTGAGCTGATAATCACCGTTCAGCTTGTCGCAAAACGCACACGTGAAAAATACAACCTAATAGCAAGGCCCTCCGACCGCATACCGTGGACTTATTTCTGATGGACAGAGATTATGAAACCGAGGTTATCGGGTACATCATGAAGCATTACCCGATGCGGAAACACTGGTGTAAACCTGGTCTCAAACAGGTCACGAAGGAATGGACGTTAGTCGATGATTTTCAGTTTTTGCCAGAAGATGCCCACGACTTTTTGTCAGACCTGTTCGAACATTTCAAGATTGAGCATGCAAACTTTGATGGGAGAAACTACTTCGAGTATGAGTACCCATTCTGGCAAAAGAGACCTTCACCAGAACCTGAACTTAAACCACTCTCCGTCTCAATGATTATCGATTCTGCAAAAGCAGGTAGATGGTTGTACGACTAACAAGAGAAGGGGCATTTGTGCCCCTTTGTTAATAGCACTGCTCTCCCTTGTTTCTCCTCCTCTCAAATGAATGCAGGAAAAGTGCAGGAATCACGGTAAACTCCCCTGAGCACATCTATCTGACAGAGAACAACAACTATGCAGAAAAACGATTCTTATCAGCAACTCACCCGCACCTTCCAGCGTCTCTCCCGCTTCTCCCATCTCTCCGCCATCGCCAGCTGGGACATGTTTACCATGATGCCTGCGGGCGGCAGCGCCGCACGAGGTGAAGCCCTGGCGGAGCTGAGCGTCCTGCAACATCAAATCCTGACCGATAAAAACGTGGCCGACTGGCTGCGTAACGCCGAAAGCGAAGATCTTAACGACGTTGAACAGGCCAACCTGCGGGAGATGAAACGCCACTATCAGCAGGCTGCGCTGCTGCCGGAATCGCTGGTTGAAGCAAAATCGCTGGCGGGCAGCAAATGCGAGCATGCCTGGCGCACCCAGCGTCCGGCGAACGACTGGCAGGGTTTTGCCGTCAACCTGAAAGAGGTGGTGAAACTGAGCCGGGAAGAGGCCCGTCTGCGTGCCGAAGCCAAAGGCTGCACCCCTTACGACGCGCTGCTGGATATCTTCGAGCCGGATATGACCAGCGCCCGGCTGGATGAGCTGTTTGGCGATCTCAAAACCTGGCTGCCGGATCTGCTGGCGCAGGTGGTCGAGAAGCAGGCGCACCACGCCTTCGTGCCGCCGCAGGGCCCATTCCCCACCGCCATTCAGCGTGAGCTGGGGCTGGAGGCGATGAAGAGCCTTGGATTCGACTTTAATGCGGGCCGTCTGGACGTCAGCGCTCACCCATTCTGTGGCGGCGTGCCGGAAGATGTGCGCATCACCACCCGCTACAACGAAGACGAACTGTTAAGCGCCCTGTTTGGCGTGATCCACGAAACCGGCCATGCGCGCTATGAACAGAACCTGCCGCGCAACTGGCTCGGTCAGCCTATCGCCCTGGCGCGTTCTACCGCTATCCACGAATCCCAGAGCCTGTTCTTTGAAATGCAGCTCGGACGCAGCAAGGCATTCCTCAACCACCTGCTCCCGGCCGTCCATGAACGTTTCGGCACCCAGGCGGCCTTTACGCCTGAGAATTTTGTCGCCTGGAACCAGCGGGTGAAGCCTGGCTATATCCGCGTGGATGCCGATGAAGTGAGCTATCCGGCACACGTCGTGCTGCGCTATGAAATTGAGCGGGCGCTGATTAACGGCGAAATCGAGGTGGAGGACATTCCGGCGCTGTGGGATGAGAAAATGCAGGCCTGGCTGGGCTTATCAACAAAAGATAATTACCGCAACGGCTGTATGCAGGATATCCACTGGACCGACGGTGGCTTTGGCTACTTCCCGTCATACACCTTAGGCGCTATGTACGCCGCTCAGTTGTTCAGTGCGGCCAAAACCGCGCTACCGGGACTGGACGCATCCATCGCCGCCGGGGATTTCAGCGCCCTGTTCGACTGGCTGCGCCAGAACATCTGGCAGCACGGCAGCCGTTTCACCACCGCCCAGCTGATTGAGCAGGCGACCGGGGAAGATCTCAACGTCCGTTATTTCCGCGAACATCTTACCTCCCGCTATCTGTAACCTTCCTCGCCGGGTCATCGACCCGGCGTTGTACATACCGTTACACGCCGATACCAAACACTCACGGAAGCCCCGAAATTTCAGGGATATAGTTCTTTCAACGGCCCCGCAGTGGGGTTAAATGAAAAAACCAATTCGAGGGTAAGATGATGAAAAAAGTATTAGCTCTGGTTGTTGCCGCTGCTATGGGTCTCTCTTCTGCTGCATTCGCCGCTGACGCTGTTGCCAACACCGCGGCTCCGGCTGCCACCTCTACCGCGGCACCGGCTGCGAAAACCGTGCAGCATAAAAAACACAAAAAAGTCGCAGTACAGAAAGCGCAGGCGGCTAAAAAGCACCATAAAAAAGCTGTGAAAAAAGAAGAGGCCGCACCTGTAGCCCAGAAAGCGCAGGCAGCAAAAAAACACCATAAAAAAGCAGTGAAACACGAAGCTGCTGCTCCAACCGCAAAACCGGCTGCATAAGCCCGCTTAGCTTAACGTGTCCGCGACGGGCACGTTGGTCATCGGCGCTGTACCGGCAAGGTGGCAGCGCCGTTTTTTTATCCGGAGGGCGTTATGTTGCAGCGCTATCGGTTTGAGGTAATTCTTGTCACGCTTATTTTATGCGCACTTGTCGCGGGTGTGTTTTATATTTCCTGACTGTAGTACGCTGATTTTACTCCCACTTTCGCGCTGTCCCGTCTATAGTTAATTACCAGGGTTCATATTTAATAATCATAATTAATCCCTTTAGAGTGTGATATGCGTAAATCTGTTGCGATTGTGCTGGGAACATTTTTTCTCTTTTCTGGATTAAGTCATGCGGACGATGGCGACAACGAGGCCGCGAATGCCAAAGAGATTCAAACGCTCTTTTTTGGTCATGACGATCGCACGCGTGTCGCCGATCCGTCCCGCGCGCCGTGGGAGGCTATTGGCCAGCTGGAGACGGCCAGCGGAAACCTCTGTACCGCCACCCTCATCACCCCTCGACTGGCGCTGACCGCCGGACACTGTCTGCTGGTGCCGCCGAAAGGTAAACCGGATAGGGCCGTTGCCCTGCGCTTCATCTCGCAAAAGGGGAGCTGGCGTTATGAGATCCACGGCATTGAAGGCCGCGTCGATGCCTCGTTAGGCAGACGGCTGAAAGCCGATGGCGATGGCTGGATTGTGCCGCCCTCTGCCGCCTCGTGGGATTTTGGTCTGGTAGTGTTGCGCAACCCGCCGTCGGGGATCACCCCGCTACCGCTGTTTGCCGGGGATAAAGCGGAGCTGACCGCCGCCCTGAAAGAGGCCGATCGCAAGGTGAGCCAGGCGGGATACCCGGAAGATCATCTGGATGTGCTGTACACCCATCAGGACTGTATCGTCACCGGCTGGGCGCAAAACAGCGTGCTGTCCCATCAGTGTGATACCCTGCCCGGCGACAGCGGTTCGCCGCTGATGCTGAATACCGCCGCAGGCTGGCAGCTTATCGGCGTTCAGAGCTCGGCCCCGGCGGCAAAAGATCGCTGGCGGGCCGATAACCGCGCCCTGTCGATCACCGGTTTTCGCGACAAGCTGGCAGAGCTGGCCCAGCAGTGACTTAACACTGGCGCTGCTGCCGTAGCGCCATAATCGCCTCTATCGGCATCGGCTGACTGTACCAGTAACCCTGCAGCTGATCGCAGCCCGCCAGACGCAGCAGCTTCATCTGTTTTTCGTTCTCCACCCCTTCTGCGACCACCGTCATCCCCAGCGCGGTGGCAATGCGCACCGTACCGCTCACCAGCGCCGAGGCCTGTTCGTCGTGATCCACCAGCCCGGCCAGGGATTTATCTATCTTGATGGTATTGAAGTTAAAGCGGCGCAGATAGCCGATACTGGAGTAGCCGGTACCGAAATCGTCCAGTGCCACCGCGATACCCTGCGCCTTGAGATTATTGATGGCTGAGCGTGCCCGCTCGGGATTTTCCAGCACGTAGGTTTCGGTTACTTCCAGCTGCAGGCGCGTAGGGGGAAAGTGGCTGAGGGCCAGCGCGCCTTCCACTTTGGCTTCAAATTCGGGATCACGAAACTGCGCCGGGGAGATGTTGACCGAGAGTTTTAAATCCGTGTATGGCTCCAGATCCTGACAGGCCCGGCTGAGGACAAACTGCCCCAGGCCGTAAATCAGACCGCTGGTTTCGGCGACGGTAATAAACTCATCCGGCGCCAGCGGCCCCTGGGGACGCCGCGGCCAGCGCACCAGCGCTTCCACGCCGACCATTTTCTGGCTGCGGGCATCGATGATCGGCTGATACCAGACGTCAAACTCATTGTGTTCCAGACCATGACGGATCTGCCCCTCAATCGCCAGCCGACGCTCGCGAACGTTGTTCAGCTCGGCATCATAGTGCGTCACCCGCCCCTTGCCGGTAATTTTCGAGTGGTACATAGCAATATCGGCGCGCCGGAACAGCTCGGTGCTGGTGCACTCCACCAGCGTGCCGCTGGCGATGCCGATACTGGCGCCAATGTGGATGGAACGCTCACCAACAATGATGGGCGAGTGGAGATAATCAAGCACAAAGCCGGCAAACGCCGAGGCCAGCGCTTCGGCGTTGTCGCCCCCGATGGTCATGGCAAACTCATCGCCGCCCATCCTGGCCAGCATGCCGTCTTTGGGCACATTGTCACGCAGCGCGCCCGCGATGATGACGATCAGCGCATCGCCCACCTCATGGCCGTAGATATCATTGACGTCCTTAAAGCCGTCGAGATCGATAAACACCACGCTTTTGCGATCGGTATCGCCGCGCTGGC
>NZ_JBBCPK010000157.1:0-6688 GCF_037150775.1 Leclercia sp. M50 | reverse complement strand
GCCAGTCGGTACAGACCTATTTCGATGCCCCGTGGGCGCTGACCTACGCCAGCGCTGACCGCCTGCTCGATATGCGTGACGAAGAGATGAGCCTGCGCGACGAAGAGGTCACCGGCGAGCTGCCAGCCGATCTGGAATATGAAGAGTTTAACGAAATACGGGAACAGCTTGCCGCGATGATCGAGGAGCAGCTGGCGATCTTCAAAACCAAAAACAAACCACTCGATCTCGGTCTGGTGGTGCGCGACTACCTCGCACAATACCCGCGTGCCCGCCATTTCGATATCGCCCGCATCGTGGTCGATCAGGCGGTACGCCTGGGCGTCGCGCAAGCAGATTTCACCGGCCTGCCGCCGAAGTGGCAGCCGATCAACGATTACGGAGCCAAGGTACAGGCGCATGTCATTGACAAATATTGAACACGTGATGCCAGTTAAGCTGGCCCAGGCGCTGGCAAATCCGATCTTTCCGGCGCTGGACAGCCAGCTGCGTGCCGGTCGTCACATTGGTCTCGACGAGCTGGATAATCACGCTTTTTTAATGGATTTTCAGGAGTACCTGGAAGAGTTTTACGCCCGCTATAACGTGGAGCTGATCCGCGCGCCGGAGGGGTTCTTCTATCTGCGCCCGCGCTCCACCACGCTTATCCCGCGCTCGGTGCTCTCCGAACTGGACATGATGGTCGGCAAAATTCTCTGCTATCTCTACCTCAGCCCGGAGCGTCTGGCGAACGAAGGCATCTTCACCCAGCAGGAGCTCTATGACGAGCTGATGACCCTGGCGGACGAAGGCAAGCTGCTGAAGCTGGTAAACAACCGCTCCACCGGCTCGGACGTTGACCGTCAGAAGTTACAGGAAAAAGTGCGCTCCTCCCTGAACCGTCTGCGCCGTCTGGGGATGGTGTGGTTTATGGGCCATGACAGCAGCAAATTCCGCATCACTGAATCTGTGTTCCGCTTCGGTGCCGACGTGCGCGTGGGCGATGACGCCCGCGAAGCGCAGCTGCGCATGATCCGTGATGGCGAAGCGATGCCGGTGGAAAACCATCTGCAGCTCAATGACGAGCATGAAGACAATCAGCCGGATAGCGGGGAGGAAGAGTAATGATTGAACGCGGTAAATTTCGCTCACTGACGCTGGTTAACTGGAACGGTTTCTTTGCCCGCACCTTTGATCTCGATGAGCTGGTGACCACGCTCTCGGGCGGTAACGGGGCAGGGAAATCCACCACCATGGCGGCCTTCGTCACGGCGCTGATCCCGGACTTAACCCTGCTGCACTTCCGTAACACCACCGAAGCTGGCGCGACCAGCGGTTCCCGCGATAAGGGTCTGCACGGTAAGCTGAAGGCGGGTGTCTGTTACTCCGTGCTGGACGTGATCAACTCCCGCCATCAGCGCGTGGTGGTTGGCGTCCGCTTGCAGCAGGTCGCCGGTCGCGACCGTAAAGTGGATATCAAACCGTTCGCCATTCAGGGGCTGCCAACCTCCGTTCAGCCCACCGCGCTATTGACGGAAACCCTGAACGAACGCCAGGCGCGCGTGCTGACGCTGCAGGAGCTGAAAGACAAGCTGGAAGCCATTGAAGGCGTGCAGTTTAAGCAGTTCAACTCCATCACCGAATACCACTCGCTGATGTTCGATCTGGGCATCGTCGCCCGTCGTCTGCGCTCCGCCTCGGACCGCAGTAAATATTATCGTCTGATCGAAGCCTCGCTCTACGGCGGGATCTCCAGCGCCATTACCCGCTCCCTGCGTGATTACCTGTTACCGGAAAACAGCGGTGTGCGTAAGGCGTTCCAGGACATGGAAGCGGCGCTGCGTGAAAACCGTATGACGCTGGAAGCCATTCGCGTCACGCAGTCTGACCGTGACCTGTTCAAGCACCTGATCAGCGAAGCCACCAACTATGTGGCGGCGGACTACATGCGTCACGCCAACGAGCGCCGCATTCATCTCGATCAGGCTCTCGAGTATCGCCGTGAGCTCTTCACCTCCCGCCAGCAGCTGGCCTCTGAGCAGTACAAGCACGTCGAGATGGCCCGCGAGCTGTCCGAGCATAACGGGGCAGAAGGGGATCTGGAGGCCGACTATCAGGCCGCCAGCGATCACCTGAACCTGGTGCAGACCGCGCTGCGTCAGCAGGAAAAAATCGAGCGCTACGAAGCGGATCTCGATGAACTGCAAATTCGTCTGGAAGAGCAGAACGAAGTGGTGGCGGAAGCTGCCGACAAGCAGGAAGAGAACGAAGCCCGGGCTGAAGCCGCCGAGCTGGAAGTGGATGAGCTGAAAAGCCAGCTTGCTGACTATCAGCAGGCGCTCGACGTCCAGCAAACCCGCGCCATTCAGTACAATCAGGCGTTGCAGGCGCTGGAACGTGCAAAAGCGCTTTGCCACCTGCCGGACCTGACGCCAGAGAGCGCGGATCAGTGGCTGGAAACTTTCCAGGCCAAAGAGCAGGAAGCCACCGAGAAGCTGCTGAATCTTGAGCAGAAAATGAGCGTGGCGCAAACTGCGCACAGCCAGTTTGAACAGGCATACCAGCTGGTGGCCGCGATTAACGGCCCGTTGGCGCGCGCCGAAGCGTGGGAAGTGGCCCGCGAGCTGCTGCGTGATGGCGTTAACCAGCGCCACCTGGCGGAACAGGTTCAGCCGCTGCGTATGCGCCTGAACGAGCTGGAGCAGCGCCTGCGTGAACAGCAGGAGGCGGAACGCCTGCTGGCTGAGTTCTGCAAGCGTCAGGGTAAACGAGTCGATATTGACGATCTGGAAAGCCTGCATCAGGAGCTGGAAGCCCGTATCGCGTCGCTGTCCGACAGCGTATCCAGTGCCAGCGAACAGCGTATGGCGCTGCGTCAGGAGATGGAGCAGCTACAGTCGCGTATTCAGACGCTGATGCAGCGCGCCCCAGTCTGGCTGGCCGCCCAGAGCAGCCTCAGCCAGCTCAGCGAGCAGTGTGGCGAAACCTTCGAATCCAGCCAGGAGGTCACGGAGTATCTGCAGCAGCTGCTGGAGCGTGAACGCGAAGCAATTGTTGAACGTGACGAAGTGGGTGCGCGTAAGCGCGCCGTCGACGACGAAATCGAACGTTTAAGCCAGCCTGGTGGTGCGGAAGATGCCCGTCTGAACACCCTTGCAGAGCGTTTTGGCGGCGTGCTGCTGTCAGAGATTTATGACGACGTCAGCCTTGAAGATGCCCCGTACTACTCGGCGCTGTATGGTCCATCCCGCCACGCGATTGTGGTGCCAGATCTGTCGCTGATCGCGGACCAGCTCGAAGGGTTGGAAGATTGCCCGGAAGATCTCTATCTGATCGAAGGGGATCCGCAGTCGTTCGATGACAGCGTCTTTGGCGTCGACGAGCTGGAAAAAGCGGTGGTGGTGAAAATCGCCGATCGCCAGTGGCGCTATTCGCGCTTCCCGGCGCTGCCGCTGTTTGGCCGCGCGGCCCGTGAAAGCCGTATTGAGAGCCTGCATACCGAGCGTGAAGCGCTGTCAGAACGTTTTGCGACGCTCTCGTTCGACGTGCAAAAAACCCAGCGTCTGCACCAGGCGTTCAGCCGCTTTATCGGCAGCCATCTGGCCGTGGCCTTTGAGGCCGATCCGGAAGCCGAGATCCGCAAGTTCACCACCCGTCGTACCGAGCTTGAACGCGCGATTTCAGCCCACGAAAATGATAACCAGCAGAGCCGCCTCCAGTTCGAGCAGGCTAAAGAGGGCGTCGCTGCCCTTAACCGCATTCTGCCGCGCCTGAACCTGCTGGCAGATGACACCCTCGCCGATCGGGTGGATGAGATCCAGGAGCGTCTCGACGAAGCGCAGGAAGCCGCGCGCTTTGTCCAGCAGTACGGCAATCAGCTGGCGAAGCTGGAGCCGATGGTCTCAGTGCTGCAGAGCGACCCGGAACAGTTCGAACAGCTGAAAGAAGATTATGCCTGGTCCCAGCAGGTCCAGCGCGAAGCGCGTCAGCAGGCGTTTGCCCTGACCGAAGTTTCCCAGCGCCGGGCGCACTTCAGCTACTCCGACTCGGCGGAGATGCTGAACGGCAACAGCGACCTGAACGAGAAGCTGCGCCAGCGTCTGGAGCAGGCGGAAATGGAGCGTACCCGCGCCCGTGAGGCGATGCGTAGCCATGCCGCGCAGCTGAACCAGTACAATCAGGTGCTGGCGTCGCTGAAAAGCTCGTTTGATACCAAGAAAGAGCTGCTGACCGACCTGCATAAAGAGCTGCAGGATATCGGCGTGCGGGCCGACAGCGGGGCGGAGGAGCGGGCGCGCATTCGTCGCGACGAACTCCATGCCCAGCTCAGCAATAACCGCGCCCGCCGCAACCAGCTGGAAAAAGCGCTCACCTTCTGTGAAGCGGAGATGGACAACCTGACCCGCCGTCTGCGCAAGCTGGAACGTGACTACCACGAGAAGCGCGAGCAGGTGGTGACCGCCAAAGCGGGCTGGTGCGCCGTGATGCGAATGGTGAAAGACAATGGTGTTGAACGCCGTCTGCACCGCCGCGAGCTGGCCTATCTCTCCGGCGATGAGCTGCGTTCTATGTCGGATAAGGCGCTGGGTGCGCTGCGTCTGGCAGTGGCGGATAACGAACACCTGCGCGATGTGCTGCGCATGTCGGAAGATCCGAAGCGCCCTGAGCGCAAAATTCAGTTCTTCGTGGCGGTCTATCAGCACCTGCGCGAGCGTATTCGCCAGGATATTATTCGCACCGATGACCCGGTTGAAGCCATTGAACAGATGGAGATTGAACTGGGCCGTCTGACGGAAGAGCTGACCTCACGTGAGCAGAAGCTGGCGATCAGCTCCCGCAGCGTGGCCAATATCATCCGAAAGACGATCCAGCGCGAGCAGAACCGTATTCGTCAGTTGAACCAGGGGCTGCAGAGCGTCTCCTTCGGTCAGGTCAACAGCGTGCGGCTGAACGTCAACGTGCGTGAAGCCCACGCCACGCTGCTTGATGTGCTGGCCGAGCAGCACGAGCAGCATCAGGATCTGTTCAACAGCAACCGCCTGACCTTCTCCGAAGCGCTGGCGAAGCTGTATCAGCGTCTGAACCCGCAGATCGACATGGGCCAGCGCACGCCGCAGACCATCGGTGAGGAGCTGCTGGACTACCGTAACTATCTCGAGATGGAAGTGGAAGTTAACCGTGGTTCTGACGGCTGGCTGCGCGCGGAATCTGGCGCCCTGTCGACCGGGGAAGCGATCGGTACCGGGATGTCGATTCTGGTGATGGTGGTCCAGAGCTGGGAAGATGAATCCCGCCGTCTGCGCGGCAAGGATATCTCTCCATGCCGCCTGCTGTTCCTTGATGAGGCGGCGCGTCTGGATGCCCGTTCGATCGCCACGCTGTTTGAGCTGTGCGATCGTCTGGATATGCAGCTGATTATCGCGGCGCCGGAAAATATCAGTCCGGAGAAAGGCACCACCTATAAACTGGTGCGTAAGGTCTATCAGAACAGCGAGCACGTTCACGTTGTGGGTCTGCGCGGCTTTGCCCCGCAGCCGCCGGAGTCCTTGCCCGGAACGGCTGACGCCTCCTGAGGAATCTGAAAATTAGCGATGGCGGCCCCCGGGCCGCCTTTTTTTATTCCTTGAGCTTGTACTGGCGGCTGCGTTAACTTTAAACTTCTTTACATAAGGTAAGGCTGGTGCCGGTCTGCCTCTCTATAATGAAGTGAAGCCCCGGTGATGAGGGCGTGACGTATAGCAAACAGGGGGCAAGGGATGTTGCTGAATAATATGTATGGTCGTCAGCTGTCGGCACTCAGTTTGTGTCTGACGGTGTTAGTTGCTCCGCTGTTTAGTGCGCGGGCGGATGAGCCCGAGCTGGTTCCTGTCGATAGCTCCGCCACGGTGGGCGCGCAACCGACTGCGCTGTCCCAGCCGCTTGAACAATCGCCTGCCACCGCCATAATGGCCGGTATCCGGCCGCTGCCTGCGGATATCAATGCAGAGCAACGCCGTCAGGAACTGCTTGCGGCGCTGCCTGCCGGTTACACCCCGGCCTATCTCAATCAACTTACGCTGCTGTATGCCGCGCGTGACATGAAGCCGATGTGGGACGATCGTGAAGCCGTGCGCGCGTTCCAGCAGCAGCTGGCTGAAGTCGCCATCGCCGGATTTCAGCCGCAGTTTACTGCCTGGGTCGAGTTGCTGACCCAGCCTGCCGTCACCGGAATGGCGCGTGACGTGGTGCTATCGGATGCGATGATGGGCTATCTGCAGTTTGTGGCGGGGATCCCGGTCAACGGCAACCGCTGGCTCTACAGCAATAAGCCTTACAAGCTGGCGACACCGCCGCTGTCGGTGATTAACCAGTGGCAGCTGGCGCTGGATAACGGCACGGTGCCGCACTTCATTGCCGGGCTGGCCCCGACGCATCCGCAATATGCTGTGATGCACCAGTCGCTGCTGGAGCTGGTGGCTGATACGCAGCCCTGGCCCCAGATCCAGAGTACCGCTAAGCTGAGCCCGGGGCAGTGGAGCAGCGACGTACCCGCGTTGCGAGAAATCCTCAAACGTTCCGGCGTGATTGACGGCGGGCCGAAAATTGCCCTGCCGGGTGACGATCCACAAAGCGTGGTCGTCAGTCCATCGGCTCCGTCTGTCGAAAAGAAGAAGTCTGTTTCCAGCAAGCCGGCCTCCTATGACCGCAGACTGGTTGAAGCGGTAAAAGC
>NZ_JBBCPK010000156.1:0-6736 GCF_037150775.1 Leclercia sp. M50 | reverse complement strand
ATAGCGTTTTGCCAGGGGAACGATATCACCGATGATTTCATGGTTGCGGAACTGCACGCCCTTCACAACCTGACCATCCCGCACGTCGAGACAAGGAATTATCCGTTTTGCCAGCATTGAATCGCCTCCGTCACAGTAAATTTTTCTTCCAGCAGGGCGCGACCAACGATAACCCCACGAACGCCCGTCCCGCGCAGGGCCGCGATATCATTTAAATCACCAATGCCGCCTGAGGACTGGAACGCCACCTGCGGATAACGGGCGCACACCTCTTCGTACAGCGACACGTTGGAGCCCGCCAGGGTGCCGTCGCGGGAGATATCGGTACACAGGACATGCTTCAGGCCCACCGGCAGGTAGAGATCGACCAGCGCCTCCAGCGTCACGCCAGAGTTCTCCTGCCAGCCGCTGACCGCAACCTGTTTTTGACCCTGGTCATCGATACGCACATCCAGCGCCAGCACCAGCGCGTCGGCACCGAAGCGTCTGAACCAGCCTTTTACCGTCTCGGGATCCTTCACCGCGGTGGAGCCTACCACCACGCGCGCCACGCCCGCGTCGAGCAGTGCCGCCACATCTTCTTCGGTACGCACGCCACCGCCAACCTGCACCGGGACATTAACGCCCGCGACCAGTTTTTTCAGCAGTGGGATCTGGCGTCTGGCCGGTTCTTTCGCCCCGGTGAGATCAACCAGGTGCAGCACCTCGGCGCCCTGGGCGGCATAGTCCTGCAGTCGGGGCAGCGGATCGTTGCCATAGTCGCGTTGCTGGCCGTAATCGCCCTGGTGCAGACGGACAACCGTGCCGTCAATTAAATCTAAAGCAGGAATAATCATCACATCTCCAGGAAGTTTTTCAGCAGCTGCGCACCTGCGGCACCGGAGCGCTCCGGGTGAAACTGCACGCCGTAGAAGTTATCTTTCTGCACTGCGGCGGTGAAGGGCTCGCCGTAATGACACTGAGCGATAGTGCTGGCGTTCACCGGCATTGCGTAGCTGTGCACGAAATAGAAGTACGCCCCGTCCTCAATACCACGGAACAGGCGATCGCCCGCTTTCGGGTAGACGCGGTTCCAGCCCATGTGCGGCAGAGGTAAACCGTGATCGGTCATTTTCGGCACGTCTTCATCAATAATGCCCAGCAGGTCCACGCCGTTGGACTCTTCACTGCGGCGGCCCAGCAGCTGCATGCCCAGACAAATTCCCAGCACCGGCTGGGTACAGGCCTTAATCAGCTCGACCAGCTCACGCTGGTGGATCTGATCCATCGCCGCCTGCGCCGTACCGACGCCCGGTAAGAAAAGTTTGCTGGCGCGCAGCACCACATCCGGATCGCGGCTGACCAGCGGCTCGTAGCCATGGCGGGCAATGGCTGATTTTACGGAGTTAAGGTTGGCGCAACCGGTATCGAGGATCACCACGTTCATCACAGCACTCCTTTCGACGACGGCAGGGTATCGCCTTCCACGCGAATGGCCTGGCGCAGGGTGCGGCCAAAGGCCTTAAAGAGGCTCTCCACGCGGTGGTGATCGTTCTTACCTTTGGTTTTCAGGTGCAGCGTCAGGCCCATGGCGTAGGAGAGGGAGCGGAAGAAGTGCTCAACCATCTCGGTGCTCAGGTCGCCTACGCGCTGGTAGGTAAAGTCAGCTTTATATTCCAGGTGCGGACGGCCAGAGATATCCAGCGCGCAGCGCGCCAGGCACTCATCCATCGGCAGCACAAAGCCAAAGCGGTTAATCCCGCGCTTGTCACCCAGCGCCAGCTTCAGCGCTTCGCCCAGCGCCAGGCCGGTATCTTCCACGGTGTGGTGATCGTCAATGTAGAGATCGCCTTTCACGCCGATCTCCATACGGAATCCGCCGTGGGTAGCGATCTGATCCAGCATATGATCGAAAAAGCCCACGCCGGTGTGGATTTTGCTGCCGCCTTCGCGATCCAGCCAGACCTTGACGTCGATCTGCGTCTCTTTGGTATTACGCTCCACGTGGGAGAAACGATCGCGTTTGGTCAACTGCTCGCCAATCATCGCCCAGTTCAGGGCGTCACGGTGATAGCGCAGGCCCGTAATGCCCATATTAGCGGCCAGTTCTATGTCGGTAGCGCGATCGCCAATCACGTAGCTGTTGGCTTTATCCAGCGCCGCTTCGGCCAGATACTGTTCGACCAGCTTCACTTTCGGCTTACGGCAGTCGCAATTATCAGCGGGTAAATGCGGGCAAATCAACACTTCATCAAAGACGACGCCCTGTGAGGTCAGGATCTGCATCATCAGATCGTGCGGGCCGTCAAAATCGGCCTGCGGGAAGCTGTCGGTGCCCAGACCATCCTGGTTGGTGATCATTACCAGCTTAAAACCGGCTTTTTGCAGCTTAAGCAGCACCGGAATGACATCGGCTTCAAACGCCAGCTTGTCGAAACGATCGACCTGAAAATCTGAGGGTGGTTCTGAAATAATGGTGCCGTCACGATCGATAAAGAGGTACTTCTGGCTCATACTTTCTCCGCATTCAGGGCGTCGATAACGCGCTGGCTCTCTTCCCGGGTACCTACGGTAATCCGTAAGCAGCCACTCAAAGAGGGTTGTTTGTTCTGGTCTCTAAGGATAATGCCCTGATCCCACAAAGATTTAAATACTGCACTTGAGGCGGTAAAGCGCGCCAGAATATAGTTGGTTTCCGAATCGAAAACCTGCTCAACGCAGGGGATCTTTTTCAGGGCGCTGACGAGATACTCGCGCTCGGCAATAATCTGCGCCACGCGACCGCGCATGGCGGCAATACCCGCCGGGGTAAGCGCCTGGGCGGCGATATCGGCTACCGGGGTCGAGAGGGGGTAAGGCGCAATCACCTTCATCAGCAGATCGATCACCTCTTTATTCGCCAGCGTAAAGCCGCAGCGCAGCCCGGCCAGGGCAAACGCTTTTGACAGGGTCCGCAGGATCACAAGGTGCGGATACTCTGCCAGCCAGCCGGCCAGCGTCGCCTGGGGGCAAAACTCAATATAGGCTTCATCGGCGACCACCAGCGCTTTGCCGCGGGTCATCTCCAGCAGGGCGCGAATATCCTGAGGATTAATCAGCTGGCCGGTGGGGTTGTTCGGGCTGCAGACAAACACCACCTTCACGCCGTCGAGATTATCGGCAATGCCCTGTAAATCAAGCTGCCAGTTTTCCAGAGACGGTACTTTACGCAACTCAACGTTGAACGTTTCGGCGCTGACGCTGTACATGCCGTAGGTTGGCGGGCAGTAGAGCACCGCGTCTTTGCCCGGCTCGCAGAAGGCGCGGATCAGTAGTTCGATACCTTCATCCGCACCGCGGCTCACCAGCACCTGCTCCGGTTGCACACCAGCGTAGGCCGCATAGTTTTCAATGACCGCTTTCGGCTGACACTCCGGATAGCGGTTCAGCGTCTGCTGGGTCAGCTCAAAGGCGACAGGCGTCGGAAATTCGTTGGCATTCAGCCAGACATCGCCATTGCCCCCCAGGCGGCGGGCAGACTGATACGGGGTCAGGGCGCGAACGTTGTCGCGGGCTAACTCTTCAATACTCATGCTTGCTCCTTCAGGGCGGCAACGCGCAGCGTCACGGCATTTTTGTGGGCGGTCAACCGTTCAGCGGCGGCCAGCGTTTCGATGGTCGCGGCGAGGGAGGCAAAGCCCTCGCGGGAGAGTTCCTGCACGGTCATACGCTTCTGGAAATCCGCCAGCCCCAGGCTGGAGCAGGTGGCGGTATAACCGTATGTCGGCAGCACGTGGTTCGTTCCGGAAGCGTAATCCCCTGCGGACTCCGGGGACCAGTCCCCAAGGAATACCGAACCGGCGCTGGTGATGCTGTCGACCAGCTCACGGGCGTTGCGGGTCTGAATGATCAGGTGCTCCGGGCCATAGAGATTAGAAATGGCGATGCACTGGTCCAGATCCCGGGCAACAATCAGGCGGCTGGCAGAGAGCGCCTGACGGGCAGTCTCTGCCCGGGGCAGATCCGCGAGCTGACGTTCTACGGCTTCACCCACTCGTTTTGCCATATCTGCATCCGGTGTCAGCAGGATAACCTGTGAATCCGGGCCGTGCTCGGCCTGGGAGAGCAGATCGGAAGCGACAAAATCCGGGGTCGCGCCACTGTCTGCAATCACCAGTACCTCCGACGGACCGGCTGGCATATCGATGGCCGCACCGTCCAGCCGCTGGCTGACCTGACGCTTGGCTTCGGTGACGAAGGCGTTACCCGGGCCGAAGATTTTATCCACGCGCGGAACGGACTCCGTCCCCAGCGCCAGCGCCGCAATAGCCTGCGCCCCGCCGACGTTGAAAATCTCCTGCACGCCGCACAGCTGCGCGGCATACAGAATTTCATCGGCAATCGGTGGTGGAGAGCAGAGCACCACTTTACGGCAACCGGCGATACGGGCAGGGGTCGCCAGCATCAACACGGTAGAGAAGAGCGGAGCGGAGCCACCCGGAATATACAAGCCCACCGAGTCGACCGGACGGGTCACCTGCTGGCAGCGTACGCCGGGCAGGGTTTCCACATCGACGGTTTGTAGCTTTTGCGCAGTGTGGAAGGTATCAATGTTCTGTACCGCGACAGCCATCGCCTGCTTTAACTCATCGCTCAGACGCGCTGCGGCCTCGGTAATCTCCTGCTCACTCACCTTCAGCGCCGCGACGTCGGTTTTATCAAACTTAGCGCTGTACTCCCGCAGGGCGTCGTCGCCGCGGGTTTTCACATTTTCCAGAATCTCCGCCACGGTGCGGGTAATGCTCTGTGACGCGGAGATAGCCGGGCGCATCAGCAGGTCGCGCTGCTGTTCCGCGCTACAGGAGTTCCAGTCGATCACGGTGTTAAAGCTCATGGCGGTTACTCCATCATCTTCTCAATAGGCAACACCAGGATTGAACTGGCGCCCAGCGCTTTAAGTTTTTCCATGGTTTCCCAGAACAGGGTTTCGCTGCTGACCATGTGCATCGCCACGCGCTGCTGATCCCCTGCCAGCGGCAGAATAGTTGGGCGTTCAGCGCCTGGCAGCAGGGCAATCACTTCATCCAGGCGTTCAGTAGGCGCATGCATCATGATGTACTTAGATTCACGGGCCTGGATCACCCCCTGAATACGGGTCAGCAGACGGTCAATCAGCTGCTGCTTGGCTTCAGGCATTTCGCCGTCGCGCTGGATCAGACAGGCTTTGGAGCGGTAGATCACTTCCACTTCGCGCAGGCCGTTCGCTTCAAGCGTGGCGCCCGTGGAAACCAGATCGCAAATTGCATCAGCCAGACCGGCACGCGGCGCAACTTCAACAGAACCATTCAGCAGACAGGATTTAAACTGTACGCCCTTCTGATCGAGGTAGCGCTTCAGCAGGTGAGGGTAGGAGGTGGCAATTCGCTTGCCGTTCAGGGAAGCCGGGCCGTCCCACGGTTCGTCAGCCGCGGTGGCCAGCGACAGGCGGCAGCCGCCAAAATCCAGACGGCGCAGCGTGAAGTAGCGCGGATCTTCGCCCTGGGCGCGGCGGGTCAGCAGCTCTTCTTCCAGCACGTTTTCGCCAATGATGCCCAGATCGACCACGCCGTCCATCACCAGGCCCGGAATGTCATCGTCACGCACACGCAGAATATCAATCGGCATATTCTCTGCCAGCGCAATCAGACGCTGCGTGTGCAGGTTAATTTTTATGCCACAGCGCGCCAGCAGTTCGCGTGAATCGTCGCTAAGACGACCTGATTTCTGCATAGCTATGCGTAAACGTGAATTATCTAACATTGTCGGTTCCTCATGATCCTGTTGTAACTTGCCTGAACACGGTCCAAAAAAAAGCCCCCGGAAGATGATCTTCCGGGGGCTTTTTCTTGCGTTCATGCACCACTGGAAGATCTAACTGTCTTCCAGCACACATCGCCTGAAAGACTAGTCAGGATGATGGTGATGATGGTGGTGTTTAAATTGAACGCGTGTCATAAAATTCTCGATGAATGCTTATTCATGTGATGTCGTTTAACCTAAACCACTTGCGCTATATAAAGCAAGGGCTTTTTTTAATCATTAAATGATTTCATATTAGCGCTATCAATTGTCAGTTCAGCGTGGCTGGCGTAGCCTTACAGCAGAGGCGTAATAGTCAGGAGAAAACGCATGAAAAAGGTCGCAATTGTCGGTCTGGGATGGCTTGGAATGCCGCTGGCCATGTCGTTACAGGCGCGGGGCTGGCACGTCACAGGCAGCAAAACCACCGCAGATGGCGTCGAGGCGGCGCGGATGTGCGGTATTGAGAGCGTCGAATTGCGCCTTGAGCCGGAACTGGTATGCGACGCCGATGACCTGGACACCCTGATGAATGTGGATGCGCTGGTTTTAACGCTACCAGCGCGGCGCACCGGTCCGGGTGAAACCTATTATTTGCAGGCGGTGCAGGAAATTGTCGACAGCGCGCTGGCACATCATATTCCGCGCATTATTTTCACCAGCTCAACCTCGGTATATGGCGATGTCGAAGGTGCCATCAAAGAAAATATGCCGCGCCAGCCGGTGACGGCGAGCGGGCGGGTATTAAAAGAGCTGGAAGACTGGCTGCATAATTTACCCGGCACCCAGGTCGATATATTACGCCTCGCAGGGCTGGTAGGGCCTGGTCAGTGGTTGCGTTGGATAATCATCAATTCCTATTATTAAAGCTTTTCTCATTATCTGTTACCATTAATCAACAGTTTGAGATTACTCCATGTCCACTTGTATAGCTTATCAT
>NZ_JBBCPK010000155.1:0-6715 GCF_037150775.1 Leclercia sp. M50 | reverse complement strand
CTTGCCGAAGCGCATAAAGTCCGGGTGCAAAAAGCGCAGAAAACGGCGCTAAATAAGCTAATGGGCCAGATTGGTAAACCGTATCGCTGGGGCGGCAGCTCACCGCGTACCGGTTTCGACTGCAGCGGCCTGGTCTATTACGCCTATAAAGATCTGGTTAAGTTCCGCATTCCGCGTACCGCCAACGAAATGTACCATCTGCGTGACGCCTCCCCGGTGGATCGCGGTGAGCTCGAAAGCGGCGATCTGGTGTTCTTCCGCACCCAGGGTCGCGGCACCGCCGATCACGTTGGTGTCTACGTTGGCAACGGCAAATTTATTCAGTCGCCGCGTACCGGCCAGGATATTCAGATCACCTCCCTGAGCGAAGAGTACTGGCAGCGCCATTACGTTGGCGCTCGCCGCGTGATGAAGCCCAGCACGCTGCGTTAACCCCCTGCCCCGTGGGTAAGCCTGCGGGGTAAGTTCCTCTTTTGTAGGGTCTTTCAATTTGCTACTCTATCCTTACATTCAATATGGTTATTGAATGGTTCACTATAATAAGGAGAGAAGCAATGTCGTTTGAATTACCTGCATTACCGTATGCAAAAGACGCTCTGGCCCCGCATATTTCTGCGGAAACCCTGGAGTATCACTACGGCAAACACCACCAGACCTATGTCACCAACCTGAATAACCTGATCGCCGGCACCCCATTTGAAGGGAAAACCCTGGAAGAGATCGTGCGTAGTTCTGAGGGCGGCATCTTCAATAACGCCGCGCAGGTGTGGAACCACACCTTCTACTGGCACTGCCTGGCGCCTCAGGCCGGTGGTGAACCGACGGGTGATCTGGCTGACGCCATCATCGCCACCTTTGGTAGCTTTGCGGAATTTAAAGCGAAGTTTACCGACGCCGCGGTGAAAAACTTTGGCGCGGGCTGGACCTGGCTGGTGAAAGAGGCGGACGGGAAACTGGCCATCGTTTCCACGTCCAATGCGGGCACGCCGTTGACCAGCAACGCTACCCCACTGTTAACGGTGGATGTATGGGAACACGCTTACTACATCGATTACCGTAATGCGCGCCCGAACTACCTCGAGCACTTCTGGGCGCTGGTAAACTGGGAATTTGTTGCGAAGAACTTCGCGGCATAACGAAAAACGCAGAAGGCCGGGCCTTCTGCGTTTTGGTCTTATTCGGCGGCACAAACCGGTTCAGGTTGTTTTCTGTCGGCCATTAGCACCAGCAGAAGCCCCAGCGCGGCAATGATGGCCCCCATCACCGGAACAAAGCTGTACCCCAGCCCGCCGGAGATCACCGCACCACCCGCCGCCGCACCCAGCGCATTCCCCAGATTAAACGCCCCGATATTGACGGAAGAGGATAACCCTGGCGCATCGCTTGCCACCCGCATCACACGCATTTGCAGCGGCGGTACCACCGCAAAGGTCGCCATCCCCCATACCACCATCGCGAACGCCGCCCCCACTTCATTACGTGCCAGCCACGGGATCGCCACCATAATCGCGATCAGCAGCAGTAGAAAGCCTTTCAGGGTGCCGCTTACGGAGCGGTCCGCCAGCTTGCCTCCCAGGAAGTTGCCGAGGGAGAAACCGACGCCAATCAGCACCAGCATCGCGGTAACAAAAGCAGGCGTCGCCTGGTTAATGTCATGCAGAACGGGCGCAATGTAGGTGTAGAGGGTGAACATTGCCCCAGCACCGAGAACCGTGGTCAGTAAGGCGGAAAGCACCTGCGGGCGCATCAGCACCGCCAGTTCTTTACGCACATCCGGCTTTTCGCCCGCGCCACCCGCAGGGAGGGAGAAGAAGAGCGCGACCATCGAGACCACGCCCAAAAGCGCCGTCGCCAGGAAGGACATCCGCCAGCCGATGGCTTCGCCCATCCACGTTGCGGCGGGTACGCCGCCAATATTGGCGATGGTGAGACCCATAAACATGGTTGCTACGGCGCTGGCCTGTTTATGCTTCGGCACTACGCTTGCGGCGACCACCGACCCGAGGCCAAAGAAGGCGCCGTGATTGAGGCTGGTCAAAATACGCGACAGCATCAGGGTGGTGTAATCCGGGGAGAGCGCCGACAGCACGTTACCGACGGTAAAGATCGCCATCAGGAAGATCAGCGCATTACGACGGCCGCGATGGGAAAGCAGCAAGGTCATCAGCGGTGCCCCTACCATTACGCCGATAGCGTAGGCGCTGATTAACATGCCCGCAGCGGGAATAGAGACATCCACACCCCGGGCGATAACCGGTAGCAGTCCCATTGGAGAAAACTCGGTGGTGCCGATGCCAAATGCGCCAATGGCCAGGGCCAGCAGCGGAAAATTGATTTTCATACTTCAACTCCGGATACCGTGTCGTCAGGCGACACAGAACAATGAAGGCGAAAGCATGACATCAATCACAAAAAATGAGAAGTTAACAATTTGGCAAAAGATTTTTGCCGGACGCGTAACAATAGCAGAAGGGAGACGAGGGAGCGTTAGCTCCCTCGCAAATATCAGTGCAGCGCAGCCGTGAGACCGCTGGCAACGATCAGACCCAGAACAATAACGGTGGTAATCAGCGAAAACTTAAGATCGGTACTCATCAATTTTTCTCCTTTTAATCACCCTACGAAGAGTGAGCTTGCTCATTTTTGCACAGTTCAGGGTAAAAATCTTGCTGGATTTAGATTGATATCGATTTTTACTCTTCCCCTTTTGGTCAAGATCAGCCAAAATTCCACGCTAAATTTATTAGCGTACCGGCCATTGACCCCCTCCTGACGTCCTGTGTCGTTTTCCCGGCGTACCGCAATTCAAATTGCGCAATTAGGGCGAGTGAAGGCAAACGTTTACCTATTGGCTTTTCAGGAGCTTAAGATATGGTCTGGAGTGACATCTGATGGCAACAATTAAAGACGTAGCGAAACGCGCAAACGTTTCCACTACAACCGTATCACATGTTATTAACAAAACCCGCTTTGTGGCGGAAGAGACGCGTAACAACGTCTGGGCAGCGATCAAAGAGCTGCACTATTCTCCGAGCGCCGTCGCCCGTAGTCTGAAGGTGAACCACACCAAATCGATCGGCCTGCTGGCGACCAGCAGCGAAGCCCCCTACTTCGCAGAAATTATTGAAGCGGTAGAGAAAAACTGCTTCCAGAAAGGTTACACCCTGATCCTCGGCAACGCCTGGAACAGCCTGGAGAAGCAGCGGGCCTATCTGTCGATGATGGCGCAAAAGCGCGTCGACGGCCTGCTGGTAATGTGCTCGGAATACCCGGAGCCGCTGCTGAAGATGCTGGAAGAGTATCGCAATATCCCGATGGTGGTGATGGACTGGGGCGAAGCGAAAGCGGACTTCACCGACTCGGTCATTGATAACGCCTTTGAAGGTGGCTACATGGCCGGACGTTATCTGATCGAACGCGGGCATCGCGATATCGGCGTCATCCCGGGCGCGCTGGAGCGCAACACCGGCGCCGGTCGTCTGGCCGGTTTTATGAAAGCGATGGAAGAAGCCTTAATCACGGTGCCGGAAAACTGGATCGTCCAGGGCGACTTTGAACCGGAGTCCGGCTATCGCGCCATGCAGCAGATCCTCTCCCAGACGCCGCGTCCGACCGCTATTTTCTGCGGCGGCGATGTTATGGCGATGGGTGCTCTGTGTGCCGCTGACGAGATGGGCCTGCGCGTTCCGCAGGACGTTTCGCTGATCGGGTATGATAACGTGCGCAACGCCCGTTTCTTCACCCCGGCGCTGACCACCATCCACCAGCCAAAAGATTCGCTGGGCGAGACCGCCTTTAACATGCTGCTCGACCGTATCGTCAATAAACGTGAAGAGTCGCAGTCCATTGAAGTGCATCCGCGTTTGATCGAACGCCGCTCCGTCGCCGATGGCCCGTTCCGCGACTACCGCCGTTGATCCGCTTAGGGAGCCAGTACCTCTGGCTCCCGCAACCACTCCCTGTTCATCGTTTCACTGTCCCCCAGATAATCCAGCAGCCACGCCAGCGCCGGTGACATGTCGTTTTGTTGCCAGGTGAGGCAGCAGGCCGCATCCGGGAAGGGGTTTTCCAGCGTCAGCTCCACCCATTTGCCACTGTCTATCCAGGGCCGGGCAAAATGGACCGGCACCATCCCCACGCACAGCCCGGCCGACAGGCAGGTCGCAGAGGATTCCCAGTCCGGGGTGACGATCCGCCGCTGGTTATCCAGCAGCCAGGTGATCCGTTTCGGCAGCGAGCGGGAGGTATCTTCCCGCACCAGCGACGGCCAGTTGCGCAGGGTATCATCGCTGAGCGGGCCGGGAAGCGCGGCCAGCGGATGGTGGCTGGCCACCACGCAGACCCAGCTCAGCATCCCCATATCGCGAAACGCGTAGCGCCCCCCCACCGGTATCGCCTGGGTCGCGCCGATCGCCATCTCCACCCTGCCATCCGCCAGCGCATCCCAGACACCGTTAAAGACCTCTTGGGAGACGCGCAGCTCAACGTCAGCGAAGTGGCGATAAAAGTCGACGATCATCTGGCGGGTGCGCTCGGGACGAACGATGTTATCCACCGCAATGGAGATATGCCCGCGCCAGCCGTTGGCAATCTGCTGACACTGTTCGCGGGTGATCTGCATTTTTTTGATAACAGAACGCCCCTCCTTCAGAAACCACAGCCCGGCAGGCGTCAGCTCCACATCACGGTGTCGCCGTTCAAATAGCGGCACCGCCAGCCACTCCTCAAGTTGACGCACCGTATAGCTGATGGCTGACGGGACACGATGTAGCTCCTGTGCCGCGCCGCTGAAACTGCCGTTACGCGCGACGGCATCCACCACTTCAAGGGAATATTCTGACCACATTTTCTGCCTGCAAAAAATTTGAATGCAACCGCCAAATATTAGCGTTTCACAAGCGGGATTGCACTGCCTACACTCAGCGGCTACCTAAACCTGCATCCATAAGGACAATAAAACCATGCAACCCGGGAAAGGATTTTTAGTCTGGCTCGGCGGCCTGAGCGTGCTGGGCTTCCTCGCCACCGATATGTACCTGCCTGCGTTCGCCATCATGCAGGCGGATCTGCAAACCCCGGCTGCCGCCATCAGCGCCAGCCTGAGCCTCTTCCTGGCCGGTTTTGCCTTCGCGCAGCTGCTCTGGGGACCGATGTCTGACCGCTTCGGACGCAAGCCGGTACTGCTGGCCGGCTTAGCCATCTTTGCATTCGGCTGCCTCGGTATGCTGTGGGTACGCGACGCCACCTGGCTGCTGGTGCTACGCTTTATCCAGGCGGTGGGGGTCTGCGCCGCGGCGGTGACCTGGCAGGCGCTGGTGACCGATTACTACCCGGCATCGCGAACCAACCGCATTTTCGCCACCATCATGCCGCTGGTTGTCTTGTCGCCAGCGCTGGCACCGCTGCTCGGCAGCTGGATCCTCGCCCATTTCAGCTGGCAGGCCATTTTTGCGGTGCTGTTTGCCATTACCCTGGTGCTGATGATCCCGGCCTTTTTCCTGAAGCCAGTGACGGTAAAAGAGGCGCAGCCAACCTCCCGCGTGATCTTCTTCACCCTGCTTCGCTCCCGGATCTACCGCGGTAACGTACTGATCTACGCCGCCTGTTCCGCCAGCTTCTTCGCCTGGCTGACCGGCTCGCCGTTTATCCTCAGCGATATGGGCTACAGCCCGGCGGCGATCGGCCTGAGCTATGTGCCGCAGACTATCGCCTTCCTGATTGGGGGTTACGGCTGCCGCGCCGCCCTGCAAAAATGGCCGGGTCACCAGATGCTGCCGTGGCTGCTGGGCCTGTTTGCCCTCAGCGTGATCGGTACCTGGGCGATCGGGTTTATTCCGGGCGTCAGCCTGGCGGCGCTGCTGGCCCCCTTCTGCCTGATGGCAGTGGCGAACGGCGCCATCTACCCTATCGTGGTAGCGCAGGCGCTGCGTCCCTTCCCGCAGGCAACCGGCAGCGCGGCGGCACTGCAGAACACCCTGCAGCTGGGACTCTGTTTCCTCGCGAGCCTGCTGGTCTCCTGGCTGATTGCCACCCCGTTGCTGACCACCACCAGCGTGATGGTGGCGACCGTCGTGCTGGCCGCGCTTGGCTATCGGATGCAGTATCTCCCTGTGGGCCAGCAGGATGAGAGCCCGCAGGCAGAATCTTCGCACGCCTGACAGGATAAATAATTAGCGTGCTAACAATATCCTGTTGAATCACCAGGATATCAGTCCTATACTGGCTAAAGCTTTCTGATAAATACTAAAATTATTAAGTGTTAACGGGAGCCGGATTGCTCCCGTTTTACCATGGATGGCCTTTCGGCAAGGGTCCTCTCCCTTCCTCTGTTCTACGTCGGATATTAGCCTCACGGGTTGCACCGTGAAATTTCTCACTCTCCATAAAGAGCGTCTACGCTGTTTATGGGTTCTGATCACATCAGGTGATGGAGAAGCTATGAGTTCATCGTGTATAGAAGAAGTCAGCATCCGGAATGATGACTGGTTCCGGATAGTCAATGAATTGCTGAGCCGCGCGGGTATCACCATCAACGGCCCGGCATCCTCCGATCTACAAGTTAAACACCCCGATTTTTTTAAACGCGTCGGGCCGGATTATTAAAAAAAAAAAAAAATGTAAAAAGAGGAGAGAGAGGTGTGAAGGACGGAGTGTAGGCTAAGGGAATGGGAGAGTGTCAAGAGCACGGGGTAGGTGTGTAGTGGTAATGTAACAG
>NZ_JBBCPK010000154.1:0-6739 GCF_037150775.1 Leclercia sp. M50 | reverse complement strand
GTTATCTGTTCATCGTCGGACATATAGACGGCTATCTATTTTCTTTTTTTTTTTTTTGATCTGCGTGGAGAAGTTCGGGCTGTAGACCACCTCCAGCGGCGTCGTGCTTAACACATCGAGGGTGCTTTGCGCGGCGGCGGTATTGGGCTCCACGTACGCCAGCCGTTTACCCTGCAGACAATCCATGGCCGGACGATCGGTCAGCACGTTCGGGTTCAGGTCGAGGTTGATATGGAACCAGAAGGTCGAACCCCGGTTAGGCTGGCTGTGGAAGGAGATATCGCCCCCCATCTCATTAACCAGTTTTTGCGTGATGACCAGCCCCAGCCCGGTACCGCCGTGGCGGCGGGAGATACTGGCGTCGGCCTGGCGGAAGGCCTGGAACAGCCGGGACTGATCGCGCTCAGGAATACCGATCCCCGTGTCGCGGATCTGCACCTCAATCTGCACTTTGGTATTGCTGATGGAGCGTTTTTCGACCAGCACGTCGATGTTCCCGCTCTCGGTGAACTTAATGGCGTTACCCACCAGGTTGGTGATCACCTGTTGCAGGCGCAGCGGATCGCCAATGACGTTGTCCGGCACATCATTTTTAATGTTCAGCGTAAGCTCCAGCCCCTTGTCGTGGGAGGAGTGCGCCAGTAGGGTGACCACCTCATCCAGGGTGTTGCGCAGCGGGAACGGAATACTCTCGAGGATCAGTTTGCCCGCTTCGAGCTTGGAGAAGTCCAGTACGTCATTGATGATCGCCAGCAGGTTGTTGGCGGAGCGTTCAATGGTATGCAGGTGGTCACGCTGGGTCGGGTTGAGCTCGGTTTTCAGCGTCAGGCGGGTAAAGCCAATCACCCCGTTGAGCGGGGTGCGCAGCTCGTGGGACATATTCGCCAGGAACTCCGACTTGATGCGTGCCGCCTCCTGGGCGCGTTTTTTAGCCAGATCCAGCTCAACGTTCTGGATCTCCATCTGCTCCAGCGTTTCGCGCAGGTCGGAAGTGGCCTGATCGACGTTATGCTGCATCTCCTCATGGTATGCCGCCAGCGACATGGCCATTGAGTTGATGCCGTTTTTCAGCATATCCAGCTCGCCGAGCATAAAGCCTTCGACGCGGCTGTCGAGCTGGCCCCGGCGGATCCGGTCGACGGTATTCACCATGTTGCGGATGGGGCTGGTTACATCCCGCATCAGACGCCAGCCGAAGATCAGCGCAATGCCGATACAGAACAGCATCATCACCGTGGAGATAAAGATCTCCCGGTACTGTTGCAGCCGCACGGACTTGAGATCCAGCTCCAGCGCCACATATCCCAACAGATTGTTATTGGGCTTAGCGTCCGACGCGGGAGATTCATCCGGTGAATAGCTTTCCGAAATAATAGGGGTGCGCAGGATCATTTTTTCATCCTGGCGGATCACGCTCAGCCGTTTTGGAAACGCCGTACCATCCGGCAGCTTCAGGGTGTCGGGATCAAGCTGAATATTGGAGGTCACAAACAGGTGATTATTTTGGTCATACACTGAAATCGCCCGCACAATGTCCGAATGACGACGGTGCAGAATGCTGATGAGCTGGCCGATGGGCTCGCGATTTTGCAGGTTCATGCCGTACTCGCTGGAGACCGCGAGCGGCTCAATAATGCTGGCACCGGCGTCCTCGAGCTGACGTTGCAGGTCGTTATAACGGTGCACCACGAAGAAGGTACTCAGCAGTAAACCAATGAGTACGGTAGGGGCGAGGATCAAAATCATCATGCGCGCACGCAGGCTGTAGTTGGTCATGGAGTTCCGTTATGGGACAATTAGAGTCAATATGTTCATTTGAGAAAATTCCCGGCGATGGCGCAATTCTACTCTGCAAAGCGACGCGTGACGACGCGTCAGATCATAACTGTTGAAGTGACAGACCTCGATCCGTTCGGACAGGGGGTGGCGCGCCACGAGGGCAAGACCGTATTTATTCCCGGCCTGCTGCCCCAGGAGCGTGCGGAAATCACCCTGACGGAAGAGAAACGTCAGTACGCACGCGGGCAGGTAAAGCGCCGTCTTAATGATAGCCCGGAACGTGAAACGCCTCGCTGCCCGCACTTTGGCGTCTGCGGCGGCTGCCAACAACAGCACGCCAGCGTCGCGCTGCAGGAGCGCAGCAAAAGCAACGCCCTGGCGCGCCTGCTGAAGCACGACGTCGATGAGGTGATCGCAGATAAACCCTGGGGCTACCGCCGCCGGGCGCGTCTGAGCCTCAATTATCAGCCGAAAACCGCGCGTCTGGAGATGGGCTTTCGCAAGGCCAACTCCAGCGACATCGTTGATGTCAGAGCGTGCCCCATTCTGGTGCCCCGTCTTGAGGCATTGCTGCCAGAGGTGCGCAAATGCCTCTCTGACCTGCAGGGCGTCCGCCATCTTGGGCACGTTGAGCTGGTGCTGGCGAACAGTGGCCCGCTGATGGTGCTGCGCCATATGGCGCCGCTGTCGGCCCGGGATCGTGAAAAACTGGAACGCTTTTCGCATTCTCATGACCTTGCGCTTTATCTCGCCCCGCAAAGCGAGATACTTGAGCAACTGAGCGGCGAAACGCCCTGGTATGATTCAGACGGGCTACGCTTAACGTTCAGCCCGCGCGACTTCATTCAGGTTAACGACGGCGTTAACCAGCAGATGGTCGCGACCGCGCTGGCGTGGCTGGATATTCAGCCGGAGGACCGGGTACTCGACCTGTTTTGCGGGATGGGCAACTTTACCCTGCCGCTGGCAAAACGGGCACGAAGCGTGGTCGGCGTTGAAGGCGTGGCGGCGCTGGTGGAAAAGGGGCGCGATAACGCTGTTCACAATGCGCTGCAAAACGTGACATTTTTTCACGAAAATCTTGAAGAGGATGTTACCCAGCAGCCATGGGCGGCGCACGGTTTCGATAAAATCCTGCTTGATCCGGCACGCGCGGGCGCGCCAGGCGTGATGCAGCATATTATTAAACTGGCGCCCAAACGCGTGGTCTATGTTTCCTGTAATCCGGCAACGCTTGCCCGCGATAGCGAGGCGTTATTAGCGGCGGGTTACCAGATTCAGCGTCTGGCAATGCTTGATATGTTCCCGCACACTGGGCATCTGGAATCAATGGCGTTGTTTGAACACAATTGATGAGTTTCGGCTTGTCGAATTCGACAGGCAGGGGTCCCTAAAGGAGAGGACAATGGTTGCGGTAAGAAGTGCACATCTCAATAAAGCTGGTGAGTTTGACCCACAAAAATGGATCGCAAGTCTGGGGATTGCCAGCCAGCAGTCGTGTGAACGCTTAACCGAAACATGGGCCTACTGTCTGCGCACCACGCAGGGGCATCCCGATGCCGAGCTGCTGTTGTGGCGCGGCGTAGAGATGGTTGAGATCCTCTCCATGCTGAGTATGGATATCGACACCCTGCGTGCGGCTATGCTCTTCCCGCTGGCCGACGCCGAGGTGGTCACAGAAGAGGTGCTGCGCGAAAGCGTCGGGAAATCGATCGTGGCGCTGATCCACGGCGTGCGTGATATGGCGGCCATCCGTCAGCTCAAAGCCACCCACACCGATTCGGTCTCGTCTGAACAGGTGGATAACGTGCGTCGTATGCTGCTGGCGATGGTGGATGATTTCCGCTGTGTGGTCATTAAGCTTGCCGAACGCGTCGCCCACCTGCGGGAAGTCAAAGACGCGCCGGAAGACGAACGCGTGCTGGCGGCGAAAGAGTGCACCAACATCTATGCCCCGCTGGCGAACCGTCTGGGCATCGGCCAACTGAAATGGGAGCTGGAGGATTACTGCTTCCGCTACCTGCACCCGGCGGAATACAAACGCATTGCTAAGCTGCTGCACGAACGCCGTATCGATCGGGAACACTACATCGATGAGTTTGTCGGCGGCTTACGTAAGTCGATGAAAGAAGAGGGTGTGAAGGCCGAAGTCTATGGCCGTCCGAAGCATATCTACAGCATCTGGCGCAAAATGCAGAAAAAGCATCTCGCCTTTGACGAGCTGTTTGATGTGCGCGCCGTGCGTATCGTCGCCGAGCGGTTGCAGGACTGCTACGCCGCGCTGGGGATTGTCCACACCCATTACCGTCACCTGCCGGATGAGTTTGACGACTATGTCGCCAATCCGAAACCGAACGGCTACCAGTCGATCCATACCGTGGTGCTGGGGCCGGGCGGCAAAACCGTCGAAATCCAGATCCGTACTAAGCAGATGCATGAGGAGTCCGAGCTCGGCGTCGCCGCGCACTGGAAGTATAAAGAGGGGCCCACAAGCGGGGCGCGCTCCGGGCACGAGGATCGTATCGCCTGGCTGCGTAAGCTGATTGCGTGGCAGGAGGAGATGGCCGACTCCGGTGAAATGCTCGACGAATTGCGCAGCCAGGTCTTTGACGACCGGGTCTACGTCTTTACGCCGAAAGGCGACGTGGTTGACCTGCCGGCAGGCTCAACGCCGCTGGACTTCGCCTACCACATCCATAGCGATGTGGGGCATCGCTGCATCGGCGCCAAAATCGGCGGGCGTATCGTGCCGTTCACCTACCAGCTGCAGATGGGCGACCAGATTGAGATCATCACCCAGAAACAGCCGAACCCGAGCCGCGACTGGCTGAACCCGAACCTCGGCTATGTCACCACCAGCCGCGGGCGCTCAAAAATTCATGCCTGGTTCCGCAAGCAGGATCGCGACAAGAATATTCTTGCCGGACGCCAGATCCTCGATGACGAGCTGGAGCATTTAGGCATCCACCTGAAAGAGGCGGAAAAATGCCTGCTGCCGCGCTACAACTTTAACGAGCTGGATGAGCTGCTGGCCGCCATTGGTGGTGGGGATATTCGTCTTAACCAGATGGTGAATTTCCTGCAGGCGCAGTTCAACAAACCGAGCGCGGAAGAGCAGGATGCGGCGGCGCTGAAGCAGCTTCAGCAGAAGAGCTACGCCCCCTCTCACCGTGGCAAAGAAAAAGACAAAGGCAGAGTGGTGGTGGAGGGCGTCGGCAACCTGATGCACCATATTGCCCGCTGCTGCCAGCCAATCCCGGGGGATGAGATTGTCGGCTTTATCACCCAGGGGCGCGGGATCTCCATTCACCGTGCGGACTGCGATCAGCTGGACGATTTACAGTCTCACGCGCCGGAACGCATCGTGGATGCGGTGTGGGGCGAGAGCTATTCCGCCGGTTATTCACTGGTAGTGCGGGTCTCAGCCAACGATCGCAGCGGCCTGCTGCGCGATATCACCACCATTCTGGCGAACGAGAAGGTGAACGTGCTGGGCGTCGCCAGCCGCAGCGATACGCGCCAGCAGCTCGCCACCATTGATATGACCATCGAAATCTATAACCTGCAGGTGCTGGGCCGTGTGCTCGGCAAGCTGAACCAGGTGCCGGATGTGATCGACGCCCGTCGTCTGCACGGCGGATAATCGCACCTTCTTTTGTAGGCCGGGTAAGGCGCAAGCCGCCACCCGGCATTTTTTTATCAGGACAAAACTATGACCCAAATCGACCGCCTGCTCGGCATTATGCAACGTCTGCGCGACCCGGAAAACGGCTGTCCGTGGGATAAAGAGCAGACTTTCGCCACCATCGCCCCCTACACGCTTGAAGAGACCTACGAGGTGTTGGACGCTATCTCCCGGGAAGATTTTGACGATCTGCGCGGCGAGCTGGGTGACCTGCTATTCCAGGTGGTGTTCTATGCGCAGATGGCCCAGGAGGAGGGGCGGTTTGATTTCAATGATATCTGCGCCGCCATCAGCGACAAGCTGGAGCGCCGCCATCCGCACATCTTTGGTGATGCCACCGCCGAAAACAGTACCGAGGTTCTGGCCCGCTGGGAACAGATTAAAAGCGCGGAACGGGCTGAAAAGTCGCAACATTCGGCGCTGGACGATATTCCGTTAAGCCTGCCGGCGCTGATGCGCGCGCACAAGATTCAGAAACGCTGCTCGACGGTGGGGTTTGACTGGACATCCTTAGGCCCGGTGCTCGACAAAGTGCATGAAGAGATTGACGAGGTGATGCACGAAGCGCAGCAGGCGGTAGTGGATCAGGAGAAGCTTGAAGAGGAGATGGGCGATCTGCTGTTTGCCACCGTCAATCTTTCCCGTCATCTGGGCGTCAAAGCCGAAGTGGCGCTGCAGAAAGCGAACCTCAAATTCGAGCGCCGCTTCCGGGAAGTGGAGCGCATTATCGCGGCGCGCGGCCTGGAAATGACCAGCGTGGACCTCGACGCGATGGAAGAAGTCTGGCAGGAAGTAAAACGCCAGGAATCTGATCTCTAACGGGTTTTTGCGATCAAGCGCAATTTGTGTGATTTTTTAAATGACAAGCGCTTGATTTGCGTCAAAAACATTTACCCAAAAGGGGCTATTTTCTCACTCCCAATATGAGTCAAAGCCTGAGACAGGAGACGGAGAATGAAAGTTTGTGGCGCTCGCCGTGTTCGGGTATACTACTTTCCCGTCCTGGTTATTCCATCGTTTCACCCTAACTTCTCAGGTTCAGCATGACAACGAACTATATTTTTGTGACCGGCGGGGTTGTATCCTCTCTGGGTAAAGGCATTGCCGCAGCCTCCCTCGCAGCCATTCTTGAAGCCCGTGGCCTCAATGTGACCATGATGAAGCTGGATCCGTACATCAACGTCGATCCAGGTACCATGAGCCCGATCCAACACGGGGAAGTGTTCGTTACTGAAGACGGCGCTGAAACCGACCTGGACCTGGGTCACTACGAGC
>NZ_JBBCPK010000153.1:0-6815 GCF_037150775.1 Leclercia sp. M50 | reverse complement strand
CAGCGATTCGCTTCCATAGGCCGCACCGTTAGCGACAATCACAATCTTCTGCATGTTGACTCCTGAATAATGAAAAGGCATGAAAATTGCTTCTCTCTTCGGCAGACACTGACCCGGGAGAGTAAGCATGACGATAAACAGAGGCCGTCCACCCGGCGCCACGGAATGGTTCCAGCAGGCCAGGCTGCTGCGTAAACAGCAGCTGTGCAAGCTGGCACAACTGGGCACGCTGGTGAGCCGGATCAGCCATCTTGCGCACATGCTACAGTGCGAGCGGGGCGCCTCCAACATCTGGCTCTGTTCCGAAGGGGCGCTCTATGCCCTGGAGTGTAAAGCCAGCCGCGCGCTGGTAGACGAGCATGTGCAGGCGCTGCACGAGGCGCTCGGCTCGCCGGTGATGGCCAGCGGTGCCCTGTGCGAGCGGGTGGCCAACGCCCTGCAAAGTCTGGAGCAGCTTCCCGCGCTGCGTGAGGCCATTACGGCTTGCGCGCTGCCCGCTACGGCGGCGATGGAGCGTTATAGCCGTATGCTGCGAAACCTGCTCAGCATTGTGCCGCAACTCAATGACAGCATTGATAACCCGCAAATCGCGGGCAGATTTGTCGCGCTCTACAGCCTGATGCAGGGCAAAGAGCTGGTGGGGCAGGAGCGGGCGCTGGGAGCGATTGGCTTTACCCAGGGCTTTTTCAGCGATGAGATGCGCCAGACACTGGTAGACAGAATCGATGGCCAGCAAACCTGTTTCGAGGTCTTCCTCTCCCTGACCCCTCCCAGCCTGCACGATCCTTTCAACCTCAGCGTACCGGGGGCGGAGGTCGAACAGCTGCGGCGGCTGGCCTGTACCCGGCAACCCGCCGCGGATCAGGGGGTGCTGGCGCTGCACTGGTTCTCGCTGCAAACCGAACGCCTCGAACATCTGCGCACCCTGGAGGAGATGCAGATCGCCGATCTGATGCTGGCGGTGGAGTCGTTGATTAGCCAGGCTGACGACGAGCCGCCCGCAGAGCCGCAGACGGCGGAGCCGCTGGCCCTCTATCCGCAAAAACCGCTGCTGCCGCTGGTGCGCCAGCAGGCGCAGGAGATCGAGCAGCTCTCCCGCCAGCTGGCCTCGATGCGCGACACGCTGGAGGAGCGCAAGGTGATCGACAAGGCCAAAAGCGTGTTGATGACCCATCAGCAGATGAGTGAGGAGCAGGCCTGGTGCCAGCTGCGCAAGATGGCGATGGATAAAAATCAACGGATGGTGGATATCGCCCGCGCGTTGCTGACGGTCAAAGCCCTGTGGCAGCAGTAAATGCACCCCGGATGGGCAACGCCTGCATGGTTGAGGTGCGTTCTCGCTGTCGGCAGGCAGAAAAACCCCGTTATTTAAGCCTTTAAAACCTGGCATCACCCTTGCATTAATCAACATAACAATTCTGACGACGCGCCAACGGCGGTGTGTCGTTTTTGAGGATAAAGGCGTCCTGCGGTGCTTCGGCACTGCCGGGCGCTTTTTTTTGCCATTTTTTCAGGAGTGAGCATGGTGGAATGGACAAGACGGCGTTTTTTACAGGCCAGTGCGCTGGCGGGCGGGACGCTGATGGTGCCGGGATTGATGCAGAGCACATGGGCCGCGGGCTCCGATAAACCGGAGCTGGAGACGGTGCGCGTCGGCTTTATCCCGCTGACCGACTGCGCGCCGCTGGCGATCGCGGCCTGGAAAGGGTTCGATAAGAAATATGGCTTCACCCTGGTGCCGAGCAAAGAGGCGAGCTGGGCGGCGGTGCGCGACAAGCTGGTGGCCGGAGAGCTGGACGCAGCGCACATTCTCTATGGCCTGCTGTATGGCCTGGAGTTGGGGATCGCCGGTAAACCTAAACCGATGGCCAACCTGATGACCCTCAACCGGAACGGGCAGGCGATCACCCTGTCGAGCGATCTGGCTCAGCAGGGCGTGCGCGACGTCGAGGGGCTGAAGAAGCTCATCGCCCGGGAGGCACCGGGCACCTACACCTTCGCCCACACCTTTCCCACCGGTACCCATGCCATGTGGCTCTACTACTGGCTGGCGAGCGCAGGCATCAACCCCTTCGACGACGTGCGCACCGTGGTGGTGCCGCCGCCGCAGATGGTGATGAACATGCGCATCGGCAATATGGTTGGCTTTTGTGTCGGCGAGCCGTGGAACGCCCGCGCTATTAACGATCGCATCGGCTTTACCGCCGCCACCTCCCAGTCCATCTGGCCGGAACATCCGGAAAAAGTGCTCGGCACCCGCCACGAGTGGGTAGAGCAATATCCGAACACTGCCCGGGCGCTGGTCAGCGCCCTGCTGGAGGCCCAGCGCTGGATCGACGCCTCACCGCAGAACAAAGAGGAGACCGCGCAGCTGCTGGCCCGGCGCGCCTGGCTCAACACCAAAGAGCAGTACCTCACGGGCCGGATGCTGGGCGAATACGACAGCGGAACCGGCAACCGCTGGCAGGATGCCAACCCGATCCGCTTCTTTGAGGAGGGGGCGGTGAGCTACCCGTGGCACTCCGACGGAATGTGGTTCCTGACCCAGTTCCGCCGCTGGGGACTGCTGAAAACCGACCCGGATTACGCCGCTATCGCCCAGCGCATCAACCGCACCGACATCTGGCAGGAGGCCGCCACTGCCGTGGGCGGCATTCGCGCACCTTCATCGCCGCTGCGCACCAGCACCTTAATGGACGGCACCGTCTGGGACGGCACCGATCCGAAGGGTTACGCCAACCGTTTCGCCATTCACCGTACAGGGGCCTGATATGAAAAACGTCAACATTAAAGCCGCACCCGCCATACCCGCCGAGCCGGTCAGCGGGGAAGTGATCGCCCTGCCGCCGGTGCAGGTCCGCCGCCGTACTCCGGGGTTTGCCCGCCGGACCAACGATCTGCTCCAGCGCATCATTCCGGCGCTGCTTGGCCTGGGATTACTGGTGATCGCCTGGCAGCTGGCGGCAATCAACAGCAAAGGGTTCCCGACGCCGCTCAGCACCCTGGACTCGGCCATCACGCTGTTTGCCGATCCGTTCTACCGCGATGGCCCCAATGACATGGGAGTGGGCTGGAACGTGCTGGCCTCGTTGCAGCGTGTCGCTATCGGCTTTGGCCTGGCAGCGATCGTCGGCATCCCGCTGGGCTTTATGATTGGCCGGTTTATCTTTATGTCCCGCATGTTCACCCCGCTGATTGCGCTGCTGCGCCCGGTCAGCCCGCTGGCATGGCTGCCCATCGGCCTGCTGCTGTTCCAGAAGGCGGAGCCTGCCTCCAGCTGGACCATTTTTATCTGCTCGATCTGGCCGATGGTCATCAACACCGCCGAAGGGGTGCGCCGTATCCCGGAAGATTACCTCAACGTGGCGCGGGTGTTGCAGCTCTCCGAGTGGACGGTGATGCGCCGCATTCTCTTCCCGGCCGTGCTGCCTGCGGTGCTGACCGGGGTGCGGCTCTCCATTGGCATCGCCTGGCTGGTGATCGTCGCCGCCGAGATGCTCACCGGGGGGCTGGGGATCGGCTTCTGGATCTGGAACGAGTGGAACAACCTCAACGTCGAAAACATTCTCATCGCCATCGTCATTATCGGCGTGGTGGGTTTGCTGCTGGAGCAGGGGCTGATGCTGATCGCCCGCCGTTTCAGCTGGCAGGAAAAATAAGGAGCACATGATGAAACCTCTCATTCAGGTCCAGGCCGTCAGCCAGCGTTTTTCCACCGCCAGCGGCGAGTTTCTGGCGTTGCAGAACGTCTCTTTTGATATTCACGAAGGGGAGACCATCAGCCTGATCGGCCACTCCGGCTGCGGCAAATCGACGCTGCTGAACCTGATCGCCGGCATCACCCTGCCGACGGAAGGCGGGCTTCTCTGTGATAACCGCGAGATCGCCGGGCCAGGGCCGGAGCGGGCGGTGGTGTTCCAGAACCACTCCCTGCTGCCGTGGCTCACCTGTTTTGACAACGTAGCGCTGGCGGTGGATCAGGTGTTCCGCCGCAGCATGAGCAAAGCCGAGCGGCGGGAGTGGATCGAACACAACCTCGAGCGGGTGCAGATGGGGCACGCCATCCACAAGCGGCCGGGGGAGATCTCCGGCGGCATGAAGCAGCGGGTGGGGATTGCCCGCGCCCTGGCGATGAAGCCAAAGGTGCTGCTGATGGATGAGCCGTTCGGCGCCCTCGATGCTCTGACTCGTGCCCATCTGCAGGATTCGGTGATGCACATTCAGCAGGAGCTGAACACCACCATCGTGCTGATCACCCATGACGTGGACGAAGCGGTGCTGCTCTCGGATCGGGTGCTGATGATGACCAACGGCCCGGCGGCAACGGTAGGCGAGATCCTGCGCGTCGACCTGCCGCGCCCGCGCAACCGGGTGCAGCTGGCGGAGGAGAGCCGCTATCACCATATGCGCCAGCAGATACTGCACTTCCTCTATGAAAAACAGCCGAAAGCGGCCTGAGGAGCATAACCATGCGCCTGGTCATCATTGGAAACGGACTGGCGGCAACGCGGCTGGTTGAGTCATTGACCGAGCGCGCGCCAGGCCGCTTTGAGATCACCCTCATCGGCGAGGAGCGCGTACACGCCTACAACCGCATACAGCTTTCGCCGGTACTGGGGGGCGAGAAAGAGGCGGCGGCGACACAGCTTCACGATGAGAGCTGGTATCGGACGCGCGGCATCACCGTGGTGTGCGGCGAGCGGGTGCGGGCAGTGGATATCAGCGCCCGAACGCTGCGTACCGACAGCCGACAGTTCGTATGGGATGAACTGGTCTTTGCCACCGGTTCCCGGCCGTTTGTGCCGCCCATTCCCGGCAGCCATCTGCCCCACGTCTTCACCTTTCGCACCCTGGAGGATGTGAACGCCATTCTGGCGACGCCCGGCCCGGCGGTGGTGCTGGGGGGCGGGGTACTCGGCGTGGAAGCCGCCGCAGCATTAAGACAGCAAGGTGACAATGTCACGTTAGTCCATCGCGGTCCGTGGCTGATGGAGCAGCAGCTCGACCAGCAGGCGGGTCTGCTGCTGGAGCAGGCGCTCGGCGAGCGAGGTATCGGCTGTGAGCTGAACGCCGGGTTGTCGCAGATCGCCCCTGACAGCGTCACCCTCAGCGACGGACGCACCCTGGCCGCCACCCGGGTGGTACTGGCGACGGGCGTGTTGCCCAACATCGCCCTGGCGCAGGCAAGCCGCGTGCCGTGCGGCCGGGGGATCCTGGTGGATAACCAGATGCGCACCGCAATGGAGGGCATCAGCGCCATCGGCGAGTGCTGTGAATTAAACGGCGAGACCTGGGGGCTGGTGGCGCCGTGCCTCGCCCAGGCGGAGATCCTCGCCGCCCGTCTCGCCGGGGAGTGCGTCGCACCCTTTACCCCCACCCAAAACGGCATGCGCCTGAAGGTGACCGGTATTGAGCTGTTCAGCGCTGGCGAGGTTATCGCGCAGGAAAAAGATGCGGTGTGGACCAGCTGGGACCCGCTGACCCGCCACTACCGCCGTCTACTGGTTCGCAACGGCACGCTGGCAGGCGTGCTGCTGATGGGGGAGTGTCGCAGCGCGGCCACCCTCACCGATTTACTGGCAACGTCAGAACCCGCTCAGGCGGACTGGCTGTTCGATCGATTCACTACGCAGCCGCAGGTTGCAGGACAGAACGCTATGACAAAACCTACTCTGGTTGTGGTTGGGCACGGTATGGTCGGCCACCATTTTCTTGAAGACTGCGTCAATCGCGGTTTGCATCAGCAGTATCAGATTGTGGTCTTCGGCGAAGAGCGCTATGCCGCCTACGATCGCGTCCATCTTTCGGAATATTTTGCCGGACGCAGCGCCGACTCGCTGTCGATGGTGGCCGGAGATTTCTTTGCCGATAACGGCATTGAGCTGCGCCTCTCCCAGCCGGTGGTCGCCATCGATCGCGACGCCCGGGTGATTCGCACGGGATCAGGGCATGAAACCCACTGGGACAAGCTGGTGCTGGCGACCGGTTCGTACCCCTTTGTACCGCCGGTGCCGGGCCGGGATCTGCCGGGCTGTTTTGTCTACCGTACTCTCGACGACCTGGATAACATCGCCGCCCATGCAAAAAATTCGCGCACCGGGGTGGTGATTGGCGGCGGCCTGCTGGGGCTGGAGGCGGCCAACGCCCTGAAACAGCTTGGGCTGGATACGCACGTGGTGGAGTTTGCCCCGAACCTGATGGCGGTGCAGCTTGATAACGACGGCGCCGCGATGCTGCGCCGTAAAATTGAAGCCCTCGGCGTGGGGGTGCATACCAGTAAGGCCACCACCGAAATCGCAGAAACCGACAGCGGGATGGTACTGCGCTTCGCCGACGGCAGCGAGCTGGCGACCGACATGGTGGTCTTCTCCGCCGGGATCCGCCCGCAGGATGCGCTGGCCCGGAGTTGCGGCCTGACGTTGGGCGAACGCGGGGGGATTGCCATCGACAACCAGTGCCGCACCTCGGATAGCGATGTTTTTGCTATCGGCGAATGCGCCCTCTGGGAGGGAAAAATCTACGGTCTGGTGGCGCCCGGCTACCAGATGGCGCGGGTGGCCTCCGCCGCGCTGGCGGGAGAAGAGAACGCGTTTATGGGTGCGGACATGAGCACCAAGCTGAAACTGTTAGGCGTAGATGTCGCGTCGTTCGGCGATGCCCATGGCCGCACCGCAGGGGCGCAGAGCTACCAGTGGACTCACGGCCCGCAGCAGATCTACAAGAAGATCGTGGTCAGTGCCGACAATAAAACCCTGCTTGGCGGGGTGCTGGTGGGGGATGCCAGCGAATACGCGACCCTGGTGCAGATGATGCTC
>NZ_JBBCPK010000152.1:0-6901 GCF_037150775.1 Leclercia sp. M50 | reverse complement strand
GTGACGTCACTGGCCGGGCGCGCCAGGCGCGCTTCCAGCTCCAGCAGCTCGGCCAGACGCTGCGGCGTGATGGCGTAAAAAGCCGGTGCGTTATCGGCGAAAACGGCGACAGTACCGCCTTGCGCCCTGGACAGCACGCCGCGGGGATCGTGCATAAAGGCATCAATGCCAGTGACGCTGGTGGTCAGGATTCTGGAGGACATAATACTTCTCTACTGAGTTACTGCGGACGAGATATGGGCTTATGGTAGCACAGAGAGGAGGGGGCAGGCAGGGGTCTGAAACCCGCTCCCTGACCCCCTGAAAAATCAGGAGATAATATTCAGCGTCACATCGATATTGTTGCGGGTGGCGTTAGAGTACGGGCAGACAATGTGCGCCGCATCCACCAGCTTTTTCGCCTCACTGGCGTCCATCCCTGGCAGGTGAATATTCAGTTTCGCTTCGATGCCAAACCCGGTTGGCAGCGGCCCGATCCCCACTTCGCCCTCAATAAAGGCATCCTGCGGCATGGTGATTTTGTCGCGGTTAGCCACAAATTTCATGGCGCCGAGAAAACAGGCTGAGTAGCCCGCCGCGAACAGTTGTTCCGGGTTGGTGACTTCACCGCCCGCGCCGCCCATCTCTTTGGGGACGCCCAGTTTGACATCCAGCACGCCGTCGGACGAGGTGGCGCGACCATCACGGCCGCCGGTAGCTTTGGCTTTGGCGGTATAGACAACTTTTTCTAAAGACATGGTAGGTTCCTTATCTCAGGGGTGAAAGCGCTAAGGACAGGTATAACGCAAGGCAACCTGAACCGCCATTTTTCGATAGTGTTGCCGCTGGGCCTGCTCATCGGCGCCATCCTCAAACAGCAGGGTGAAGGTGTAGCTGTTGGCCACATAGTGAAAGCTGAAGCTGCTGATGAGGCGGTGCAGATCCCGGGCGTTCACCGTCTGGTTAAAGAGTTGCTTCTCTTTGCCGCGTTTGAGGATGGTTTCCAGCAGATCCAGCGCGCTGCGGTTCACCTGGCGCAGCAAGGCCGACTGCTGCATAAACCGGCCCCGCTGCATGTTCTCCATACAGATAATGCGGATGTAGTCCGGATGGTCGGCGTGATAGTCAAAGGTGGTTTCCACCAGCTCCACCAGCGCTTCTACCGGCGGCATTGCATCCAGGCTGAGCTGCATCTCACTGGCGCGGATCTGCGTGTAGACATATTCCAGCACCAGCAGGTAGAGGTTCTCTTTGGTCTTAAAGTGATACACCACCATCCGTTTGGTGGTGCCCGCTTTCTCGGCGATCTGCTCCATGCGAGCGCCGTTAAGCCCGTACTCGGCAAACAGCGAGAGGGCGCTGAGGAAGATTTTGTCTTTCAGGCGGGAGCCGTCGCCGTTTTCCGCGTTTTCGCTGCCGGGGTTAGACACATCTGCTCCTTACTTAGCCACATGAGAGCAGAGGATTATCACCACGGCAGCGGGAGAACACAACTCTCAAACCCGGGGGCGTTTGCGGTAGAGCCATAGCCCGGGGATCGACAGCCCGATTGAGAGGGCGCCGACGATTGACGAGGCTTTCAGGAAGTTAGTCAGCAGCATGATCATCTGCGCTTCGCTGTAGCCAAAGTGGCTAATTTTCACCGCCGAGATCATCGCGGTGTAGGCCGAAATGCCCGGAAACATCGGGATCACCGCCGCGACGGTAAAGACTTTGGGATGCGCCAGATACCAGCGCGACCATTGGATCCCAATGCTGCCCACCAGCATCGAGGCCATAAAGGTCGACCATTCGATATTCATCCCGGCGGTCATCATCGTCATACGCGAGCCGTGGCCGATCGCCCCCAAAAGCGCACACCACGGCAGGGCGCGATGGGGTACGTTAAATACCATGGCAAAACCCACCGCCGGAATGGCCGACAACATCATGTCCTGGGCCAGCGCCCAGAGAAAATCGATTACGCCCATCCGCGAAGTCCCCATAACGTCATGGCCATCACCACCCCAATACAGGTGGCGAGGGTGAGTAAACTGGCTATCGCCCAGCGGGCAAGACCGGTATTGATGTGACCTTTGAACATATCGGCCACGGCATTAATCAGTGGAAAGCCCGGCACCAGCAGCAGCACGCTGGCGGCCATGGCGATGGTCGGGGTGGTGGCAAAACCCGGCAGCCGCAGCAGCAGGCCGGAAACCGTGGTGGCGACAAAGGCGGTGATGCAGAAGTTAATTTGCGGGTGCAGATGCCGGCCTGTCAGCACCTGACGCACGTACATGGCGAGGGTGCTGGCGATAAAAGTCACCATAGCGCCATCCCAGCCGCCGTTGTTAAGTTTACAGAAGCAGGCGCAGGAGAGGCCCACCATCAGCACTACCAGCCAGCGTGGATAGCGCAACGGCTTGATCTGGCTGAAGCGTTTTTCGACCCCCTGCGCATCCAGCAGCTTGTGTTCCGCCATGATCACGATGTGTTGCACCTCGGTGACGACGTGCATGTTGATCCCACGATCGTGGTTTTTACGCGTTGAGGTCAGACACTGGCCCGATTTAATGGTGGTCAGCACAATCGCGTTAGAGGAGATGGCGCTCTCTACGCTGTCCATACCCAGAGCCAGCCCCAGTCGGGTAGAAAGCTCCTCCACCAGGGCGCTTTCGGCACCGTGTTGCAATAAAAAAAGGCCGCACTGAATACACAGTCGCGTGACGGCGCGTTGTGAGGATTGATCTGCCTGCATCTTTTGCCCTGAGGAGAGAGTGACGGGTGGATAGCCGGAATGTCTACTTTTAGCACACAAGCCGGTAGCGTTTGCTCTGGGCCAGATCAAGGTTTGAGCAGATTGATGCGGTAAATATACTTTTCGTTGAGCGAATTAATTATTAATTTCTATGGTTTTTATATTTACATATTTATTAAATCTATATTTAGAATATCTAACTTTCTCTTTTTAAAAATATAATGCACTACAGGTTAACATTGAGGAGTTATTTTGCGATATTAATGCTGTTTTGGCGGTGTATATATTTGTGATGCTGATTATTATCGCACTCTCATTTCGCTCAGCTAATGAAAAAGGAAAGACATTACATTTTTACGTCGCCCTGTTAAACAAACAGGTAATTAAGTTAGATGAACGACGTGGAATGAACGTATGAATGGATTCGGAGCGCAAATGCCGTCATTGATCTGTAAAAGTGTAATAATAATTGGAAAATCACCCATAATGCAGACCGGCCTCGGTAGCATTATGTCACGCTATTTCCCGGACTACGATCGTTCTTACTGTCGGACCCATGAAGAACTGACGCTTCTCCAATTGCGTCGCGCAGTTGTGGTCATCGTTGATATTTCAGATGAACAGCGTAATCCGCTTAATATATGCAATCAGTATCACGCATTACAAAATCAGTATCGGGATATTCACTGGATATTTTTGGTTTCTCGGGCAATTTATCCCCTCGCTGTTGAGCACTTGATGCGTCCAGAAAGTACGTTGCTATCCAACATGGAGCCCGTCGAAAGTGTGGTTAAGGCTATCCAGGCGGGTAGCGAAAACGCTGAACGTATTAGCCAGACGCTATTAATACCCGATCCAGATGATTTATATGACAACCAGGATGAAGTCATGTTGACCTTCTCGGAGCGCAAAGTATTACGCTTACTGGGAAAAGGATGGGGAATTAATCAAATCGCCGCATTGCTGAAAAAGAGTAATAAAACGGTAAGTGCGCAAAAAAACAGTGCCATGAGAAGACTTGCTTTAACGAGTAATGCCGAAATGTACGCGTGGATTAACAGCACTAAGGGAATGAAAGAGCTGAGTTTATTCTCTGCCTATGGAGAGCAAGACGAATGGAAAAGAACGCGAACAAAAGACATATCGCTATCGTCGAAAAGTGCATGATGAGTGGTATGGGGCTTAAGCATCTTTTTGCCAGCCCCGCACTTAAAAATTATGAAGTCCACCTGTTTAATAACATTAATAGTTTCCAGTCCTCACTTAGTTTTGTTCCATACACGTCGTTAATTTACTCCCTCTCGGATGAGCGGGAAGAGCGGCGTAATTGCCTGGTCTGTATTAAGGAAGTGGCTGCCACATACGGCATGATTCAGCGAATCGTACTGGCATCAGATGAGGCAGAAGCGAGCCTGATTAATCAGCTTTCGCCGTCACGCCTGCATGGGGTGATTCTCAAATCTGAGCCGCTCGCTGACCTGCAGGAGCACCTGAGCAAAATATTGAGCGAGAACCGACGGGTTAATGACGGGCATAATAACCACTGGAATATTCATCGTGGAAGACTGCTTAGCCCAACCGAGCGCGCCATTTTGCAGTTTATGTCGTGCGGCTTCTCCATCCCGGAAATTGCCACCCGGCTCGATCGCAACATCAAAACCATTCGTGCGCATAAATTCAATGCCATGATTAAGCTCGGGGTGCGTTCCGACGTGGGATTACTGCACGCAGCGGATATCCTGACCCATTTTCCCGTCCCGGATCCCCGCAATTCGCGCTTCATTTCCCAACACTTTTCATAACCCATGCAAAAGTCTGCGCCAGAACGGATCTGGCGCGGGACTTACAGACAAACGTCTACCCATGTGGCCTGAGTGAGCTCGGCCATTCTTTCCGGAGAAATACGCACCGCGCTGTGGATCGCACCGGCAGCGGGCAGCACTTCCGCATACTGTCTGAGAGAGATGTCGCAATAGACCGCCAGCGGCGTTTCCAGTCCGAAAGGGCAGACGCCACCCACAGGATGCCCTGTGATTGTCACCACCTCGTCACTGCTCAGCATTCGGGCCTTTGCGCCAAACGTCTGCTTCAGCTTTTTGTTATCAAGACGCGCATCGCCTTTGGCAACCACGAGGATCACCTCATCTTTAATTTTTAGCGACAGCGTTTTCGCTATCTGACCCGGCGCGACGTTGTGGGCCTCGGCAGCCAGCGCAACGGTAGCGGTACTTTGACCCAGTTCGATGACTTCAACATCCGGGGCGTGGTCAGCGAAAAACTGGCGCACAGACTGCAAACTCATTGTTTCCTCCAGAAAAATACTCTGCGTAGTCGTTCATAATAGATGATGCCCTGTAAATATTTACCAGGTCACACGCTTCTGATATCAGCGATTTCTGGATCATCTTCACAATCACGGAAACCGGTTACAGTAACCGGTTGCAGACCATGATGCGGAGATTAATACTGATTACGTCACTTCCCCTGTATCCAATAATAAGAGTCGATTATGAAACCTATCCGTTTGAGCAGTCCCGCTGGTAAGCGAGCCAGCAAGGTGGTGAAAGTGGTATATGGAACACCGTGCGGCGTCACAACGCCCGAAACGATCGTCTGACAGGAGAGCCGTTATGTCTGCCAACCATGCTGCGTTTAACCTGATATTCCGATTTGTTGAAAACTATGTCAGCCCCATTGCCGGACGCATCTCCTCCCAGCGTCACGTGATGGCGATCCGCGACGGTTTTATCTCCGCGATGCCGTTTATGATTGTGGGCTCGTTCTTATTAGTGTTTGCTTACCCGCCGTTTTCGCCGGACACCACATGGGGCTTTGCCCGCGCCTGGCTGGATATGGCAAAACAGTTTGAAGGCCAGATCCTCACCCCCTTCGATATGACGATGGGCGTGATGTCCCTCTATATCTGTGCCGCTATCGCCTACAACCTGGGCAAGCATTATGTGAAAGCGTATCAGCTCGATCCCTTCATGTGCGCCATGCTGTCGCTGATGGCCTTTCTGCTGATCGCCGCGCCAAAAACCAAAGGCGCATTGCCGGTGGACAGCCTCGGCGGGACGGGGATCTTCACCGCCATTCTGGTGGCGATCTACTGCGTGGAGATGATGCGTTTTCTGAAGGCGCACAATATCGGTATTCGCCTGCCCGACCAGGTGCCGCCGATGATCAAGAACTCCTTCGACCTGCTGATCCCGGTGCTGGTGGTGGTGCTAACCCTCTATCCACTGAGCCTGCTTATTCAGTCGCAGTTTGGCATGCTGATCCCGCAGGCGATCATGGCCATCTTTAAACCGCTGGTGGCGGCGGCGGACTCGCTGCCGGCAATCCTGCTGGCGGTGCTGATTGGTCACCTGCTGTGGTTTGCGGGCATCCACGGGGCGGCGATTGTCTCCGGTATGCTGCAGATGTTCTGGCTCACCAACCTGGGGATGAACCAGACCGCGCTGGCGCAAAGCGCGCCGCTGCCACACATCTTTATGGAGGCGTTCTGGACCTTCTTCATTGTGATTGGCGGCTCCGGGGCCACGATGGGGCTGGTGTTCTGCTATCTGCGTAGCCGTTCGGCGCACCTGCGTTCCATTGGACGGCTGAGCGTGGTGCCGAGTATTTTCAACATCAACGAACCGGTGATCTTCGGTACGCCTATCGTGATGAACCCGGTGTTCTTTATCCCGTTCCTGCTGGCGCCAATGGTCAACGCGGTGCTGGCGTGGGCGGCGATGAAGCTGGATCTGATTGGCCGCGTGATTTCGGTGGTTCCCTGGACCGCTCCTGCGCCGGTGGGGGCGGCCTGGGCGCTGGGCTGGGACTTCAGGGCGGCGATCCTGGTCCTGCTGTTAGCGATGGTCTCCGCCATCATCTACTACCCGTTCTTTAAGGTGTACGAGAAGCAGCTGCTGGCGCAGGAGGCCGAAGAGGCCCAGCGTGCAGAAGAAGAGAGTCAGCAGGTCGCGTAATAAAAGCAAAACGGCAACCCTTGGGTTGCCGTTTTCATCTATTGGACCTGACAAACTATTTCAGCGTGCAATCGCCGCACTGCTGAACGTCCGGCAGGCGATAGCGCTGACAGCAGGTACGACGCACCAGCAGGCCGTAGCGCGGGACGACGGTGCGATAAAGCGGGTTGTCACGCCCATCGGAGAGTTGGCGGGCAAAGAAAATCGCCTG
>NZ_JBBCPK010000151.1:0-6964 GCF_037150775.1 Leclercia sp. M50 | reverse complement strand
GCCGTGGGCGCGGGCGGCGCCGGCGTTAACCTGACGCGCAAGGCGCAGATCGGCGCTGACCAGCGTCCCGGCGAGACTGCTTTCCCTGGCGCGGGCAAGGGCCATGGCGTGCTCGCGATCCTGATACGGCATCAGAGTGGCGACCGGGCCAAAGGCTTCGGTGGCGTGTACGGCAGGGGTTTCATCCGGCTGCGGGCAGAACAGCAGCGTCGGCGGGAAGAAGGCCCCGGCAGCGTTCAGGTCGGCTTTCCCGCCCAGACGAATCTGGCAGCCCGCCGTGACTAAAGTATCCACTTTCTCCTGCACGTCAGCGCGCTGCTCGGCGTTGACCAGTGAGCCCATTTTGATCCCTTCCTGAGCCGGGTCGCCGACAGCCACTTTTTCCAGCCGGGCGATCAGCGCCTGGCTGACAGCCTCCACCTGCGCCTGCGGAACGATGATGCGGCGGATCGCGGTACATTTCTGCCCGGCTTTCGCGGTCATCTCCCGCACCACTTCGCGAATGAAAAGGGCAAACTCCGGCTGCTCCGGGGTGACGTCATCCCCCAGCACGCAGCAGTTCAGGGAGTCCGCTTCCATGGTGAAGGGAATCGATTTTGCCACGATGTTCGGATGGACGCGCAGCTTCAGGCCAGTGTCGGCGGAGCCGGTAAAGGTCACCACGTCCTGGCTGTCGAGCTGGTCGAGCAGATCCCCCGCGCCGCCGCAGATCAGGCTGATGGCGCCCTCCGGCACCAGGCCGCTGTCGACGATCGCTTTCACCATCGCCTGGGTCACCTGGGCGGTGGCGGTGGCCGGTTTAATAATGGCAGGCATCCCCGCCAGCCAGGTCGGGGCCAGCTTTTCCAGCATTCCCCAGCAGGGGAAGTTGAACGCATTGATGTGGACGGCCACGCCGGACTTCGAGGTCAGCACGTGGCGCGCGGTAAATCCGCCCTCTTTTGAAAGCGGGATCAGCTCATCTTCCGGCCACAGGGTATCGTCCGGCAGTTCGCGGCTGCCCAGGCTGGCGAAGGTAAAGAGGGTGCCGATCCCGCCCTCGATATCCACCCAGCTGTCGGCGCGGGTCGCCCCGGTCTGTGCCGACAGAGCATAAAAGGTCTCTTTCTGGCTCAGCAGATGTTTCGCCACCGCTTTCAGCATGGCGGCACGTTCGATAAAGGTCATGGCATGAAGCGCTTCGCCGCCTTTCTCAATGGCGTAGCGACGTGCGGCGGCCATATCCAGCCCTTCGCTGGTAACGGACCAGAGGGATTCACCGCTGATGGCGTGTTGAATGGTGCGCTCACGGCCCCGGCCTGACTGCCAAGTACCGGACAAGAAGCTGGCTAACTGCTGCATCTTTCTCTCCAGATGGTTCGTGATTTCACTATAAATAGTTCGTTTGTGAATCATAAAAAGCAAGTGACTTGTTAATGTTTTATTAACATTGTGATCTCGCTTAATCTTCTTCGCTCCCGCAGGCCGCGTCGCATATGGAGTGTGGAAATCTCTTGCGAGCCTCATCACAAAACGAATAAACGATTCTTGGGTTATTCATTAACCTTTGTGTAACTTTTATAAAACAAAGTGATTCATCATTGAATAATATTTAGCAGTTAAACGAATCAAAAGGGTGATGACGTGACGGAAGAACAACGCTTTGAGCAGCGCATCGCGCAAGAGACGGCCATCGAGCCGCAGGACTGGATGCCTGACGCGTACCGTAAAACGCTGATCCGCCAGATTGGTCAGCATGCGCACTCCGAAATTGTCGGCATGCTGCCGGAAGGGAACTGGATCACCCGCGCCCCGACGCTGCGCCGTAAGGCCATCCTGCTGGCGAAAGTGCAGGACGAAGCCGGGCACGGGCTCTACCTCTATAGCGCGGCGGAAACGCTGGGCTGCGCCCGGGAAGACATCTACCAGAAGATGCTCGACGGCAAGATGAAATACTCCTCCATCTTCAACTACCCGACCCTGAGCTGGGCGGATATCGGCGTGATCGGCTGGCTGGTGGATGGCGCGGCCATCGTTAACCAGGTGGCGCTGTGCCGGACCTCCTACGGCCCCTATGCCCGGGCGATGGTGAAAATCTGTAAAGAAGAGAGCTTCCACCAGCGTCAGGGCTTTGAGGCCTGCATGGCCCTGGCCCAGGGTAGCGAAGCCCAGCGCCAGATGTTGCAGGACGCCATCAACCGCTTCTGGTGGCCAGCGCTGATGATGTTTGGCCCGAACGACGACAACTCACCGAACAGCGCCCGCAGCCTGGCCTGGAAGATCAAACGTTTTGGCAATGACGAGCTGCGTCAGCGCTTTGTCGACAACACCGTGCCGCAGGTGGAAATGCTCGGCATGACTGTGCCGGATGCGGATCTGCAGTTCGATGCCGAAAGCGGTCACTACCGTTTTGGCGAGATCGACTGGCAGGAGTTTGACGAGGTCATCAACGGCCGCGGCGTCTGCAATCACGAACGTCTGGCCGCCAAGCGTAAAGCCTGGGAAGAGGGGACGTGGGTGCGCGAAGCCGCACTGGCGCACGCCGAAAAACAACACGCCCGCAAGGTCGCATAAGGGGAATCAAGATGAGCAAAACATACTGGCCGTTGTACGAAGTCTTTGTCCGCAGCAAGCAGGGATTATCCCACCGTCACGTGGGCAGCCTACATGCCGCCGATGACCGTATGGCGCTGGAAAACGCGCGCGACGCCTACACCCGCCGTAATGAAGGCTGTTCCATCTGGGTGGTGAAGGCGAGCGAAATCGTCGCCTCCCAGCCAGAAGAGCGCGGTGAGTTTTTCGACCCGGCGGAGAGCAAGGTCTACCGCCATCCGACCTTCTACACCATCCCTGATGGCATCGAGCACATGTGAGGCAAGGGATGAAAACGTTAACGCAATATGTTCTGCGCCTGGGGGATAACGGGCTGGTGCTATCCCAGCGGCTGGGAGCGTGGTGTGGTCACGCCCCGGAGCTGGAGATTGACCTCGCGCTGGCCAATATCGGCCTCGACCTGCTGGGCCAGGCGCGCAACTTCTTAACCTACGCCGCCGAGCTGGAAGGCGAGGGCGACGAAGACACGCTGGCCTTCCAGCGCGACGAGCGCCAGTTCAGCAACCTGCTACTCGTGGAGCAGCCCAACGGCAACTTCGCCGACACCATCGCCCGTCAGTACTTTATCGACGCCTGGCACGTGGCGCTCTTTACCCGTCTGACCCAGAGCCGTGACAAGCAACTTGCCGCCATCGCCGCCAAATCCATCAAAGAGGCCCGCTACCACCTGCGCTTCAGCCGCGGCTGGCTGGAACGCCTGGGCAACGGCACGGAGATCTCTGCGCAAAAAATGCAGCAGGCGGTCAATGACCTGTGGCGTTTCACCGCTGAGCTGTTCGAGGCGGACGAGATTGACCTGACGTTGGCTGCCGAAGGTATCGCCGTCGATCCGCGCAGCCTGCGCGACGCGTGGGAAGCGGAAGTCTTTGCCGGGCTGAACGAGGCGACGCTGAGCGTGCCGGGCGAGTCCGCCTACCGCACCGGTGGCCGTAAAGGGCTACACACCGAACATCTGGGGCCGATGCTGGCAGAGATGCAATATCTGCAGCGCGTCTATCCCGGCCAGCAGTGGTAATCCAGGAGAGCGCCATGCAACACGCCGTCCAACTCACCCCCGCCGCCGTCCCGCAGATCTGGTCTCTGTTAAGCCAGATCCCGGACCCGGAGATCCCGGTACTGACCATTACCGACTTAGGGATGGTGCGCAGCGTGACGCCGCAGGATGAGGGCTGGGCCATCGGTTTTACGCCGACCTATTCCGGCTGTCCGGCCACCGATCATCTGATGGGGGCGATCCGCGACACCCTGACCGCCCACGGCTATGGACCGGTGCAGATCACCCTTCAGCTCGACCCGGCGTGGACCACCGACTGGATGACCCCGGACGCCCGGGAGCGTCTGCGCCAGTATGGCATCAGCCCACCGGTCGGGCACAGCTGCCATGCGCATCTGCCGGCTGAAGTGACCTGTCCGCGCTGCGCCAGCACCCGCACCACGCTGATCAGTGAATTTGGTTCCACGGCCTGCAAAGCGCTCTGGCGCTGCGACAGCTGCCGCGAACCCTTCGACTATTTCAAATGTATCTGAGGTCGCCATGACAACGTTTCATTCCTTAACGGTGGCAAAAGTGGAACCCGAAACCCGCGATGCGGTGACCATTACCTTCGCGGTTCCCCAGCCTTTGCAGGAAGCGTATCGCTTCCGTCCGGGCCAGCATCTCACCCTGAAAGCCCATTTAGCGGGCGAAGAGCTGCGCCGCTGCTACTCCATCTGCCGCAGCGTTCAGCCGGGCGAAATCAGCGTGGCGGTAAAAGCCATCGACGGCGGGCGCTTCTCGCGCTATGCCCGGGATGAGATCAAGCAGGGGATGGCGCTGGAGGTGATGGTGCCGCAGGGGCATTTTGGCTATCAGCCGCTGGCCGAACGGGAAGGCTGCTACCTGGCGATTGCCGCCGGTTCCGGCATCACCCCGATGCTGGCGATCATCTCCAGCACCCTGAAAACCGAACCGAAAAGCCAGTTCACCCTCATCTACGGCAACCGCAGCAGCCAGAGCATGATGTTCCGCCAGGCGCTGGCCGATCTGAAAGACAGCTATCCGACCCGCCTGCAGGTGGTCAATATCTTCAGCCAGGAGACCCTGGACAGCGAGCTGCTGCACGGGCGCATCGACGGCGAAAAACTGCAGGCGCTGGCGAAGCACTTAATTGACTTCAGCCAGTTTGATGAAGCCTTTATCTGCGGCCCGGCGGCGATGATGGACCAGGCGGAACAGACGCTTAAGGCGCTGGGGATGCCGGAGAAATCGCTGCATCTTGAGCGCTTCAACACGCCGGGCACAACCATTAAACGCACCCATTCGGTACAGACCGGGGGGCAAAAGGTGACGGTGCGCCAGGACGGGCGCGATCGCGAGATCACCCTCACCGCCGAAGACGAAAGCATTCTGGATGCCGCGCTGCGCCAGGGGGCGGACCTGCCTTACGCCTGCAAAGGCGGGGTCTGCGCCACCTGCAAATGCAAGGTGGTGCGCGGCAAGGTGGATATGGTGACCAACTACAGCCTGGAGCCGGATGAACTGGCGGCAGGCTACGTGCTGAGCTGCCAGGCCCTGCCGCTGACCGGCGACGTGGTGGTGGACTTTGATGCGAAGGGGATGGCATGAGCGACCTGATTGTCACCCGTCACGGTCGGGTATTGCTCCTGACCCTTAACCGCCCGGCGGCGCGTAACGCCCTGAACAATGGCCTGCTGAGCGAAGTGGCGACCACCCTGGAAGCTGCCGCCGTAGACAGCGAGATCTCGGTGTGCGTGATTACCGGCAACGAACGCTTCTTTGCCGCCGGAGCCGATCTGAACGAGATGGCGGAAAAAGATCTGGCCGCCACCCTCAACGACATTCGCCCGCAGCTGTGGGCGCGCATCAACGCCTTCAGTAAGCCGCTGATTGCCGCCGTCAATGGCTACGCCCTGGGCGCGGGGTGCGAGCTGGCGCTGCTCTGCGATGTGGCGATTGCCGGGGAAAACGCCCGCTTCGGCCTGCCGGAAATCACCTTAGGCATTATGCCGGGCGCGGGCGGCACGCAACGGCTGATCCGCAGCGTCGGCAAATCCCTCGCCAGCAAAATGGTGCTGACCGGGGAAAGCATTACCGCCCGTCAGGCGCTGGCGGCCGGACTGGTGAGCGATGTACATCCCGACGCCCTGACCCTCGAATATGCTCTCAAGCAGGCGGCGCTGATGGCGCGCCACTCCCCGCTGGCGTTGCAGGCGGCGAAGCAGGCGTTACGGCAGTCTCAGGAGGTGGCCCTCACCGCCGGGCTGGCCCAGGAGCGTCAGCTCTTCACCCTGCTGGCGGCCACCGAGGATCGCCGGGAAGGGATCGACGCCTTCCTGCAAAAACGCACCCCTGAATTTAAAGGACGCTAACCATGGATTTTATTCTGAGTCACGTTGAGCAGGGGGTCATGACCCTTACCCTGAACCGCCCGGAGCGGCTCAACAGCTTTAACGAAGAGATGCATCAGCAGCTGGCAGCGTGTCTGACCCAGGCCGAGCGCGACGAGAGCGTGCGTTGTCTGCTGATTACCGGCGCCGGACGCGGTTTTTGTGCCGGGCAGGATCTTAACGACCGTAACGTCGACCCGAACAGCCCCGCGCCGGATCTCGGCATGTCGGTGGAGAAATTTTACAACCCGCTGGTACGCCGTCTGGCAAAACTGCCCAAGCCGGTGATCTGCGCGGTGAACGGCGTGGCCGCCGGAGCGGGGGCGACCCTGGCGCTGGGCTGCGACATCGTTATCGCCGCCCGTTCGGTGAACTTTGTGATGGCCTTCAGCAAGCTCGGTCTGGTGCCAGATTCCGGCGGCACTTGGCTGCTGCCGCGTCTGACCGGGCGCGCCAGGGCGATGGGCCTGGCGCTGCTGGGGGAGAAGATCAGCGCTGAGCAGGCACACGCCTGGGGGATGATCTGGCAGGTCGTGGATGATGCCGAACTGACCGACACCGCCCGTCAGCTGGCCGTGCATCTCGCCACCCAGCCGACCTTTGGCCTGGGGCTGATCAAGCGGGCGATCAATGCCGCCGAAACCAATACCCTGGACGCGCAGCTGGATCTGGAGCGCGACTATCAGCGCCTGGCCGGGCGCAGCGCCGACTACCGGGAAGGGGTCAGCGCCTTCCTCAACAAACGCGCGCCGCAGTTTACGGGGAAATAAGATGACGACAATTCATACCGTGGCGGTGATCGGCAGCGGCATCATGGGAGCCGGGATCGCCGAAGTGGCGGCGAGCAACGGCCACCCGGTGCTGGTCTATGACATCAACGCTGAGGCCATCTCCCGCGCCATTGACGCCATTCGCAGCCGTCTCGAATCCCGCGTGGCGCGCGGCAAGCTCGCCCCGCATGACGCCGAACAGACGCTCCAGCGTC